>CAZDTB010000005.1:16761-26306 GCA_964508075.1 uncultured Planctomycetales bacterium | reverse complement strand
TTATGCCACAGAAGACGACCTTTATCTACTACCCCTGTGAGAAATGCGGGTTAGGGCTCGGTTTTGTCGTCGAGCTGTGTCGCGGGCGATGCCTCGGGATCGTGATGTCCCGCACGGGTCGCGTCGTGGTCGTAGCCGAGCGCCTGCCGCGAAATCCGCCCGTCGCTCTCCATCAACGTCCACGGCGGCGTGACCACTGCGCTGACCGGAAGCATCAGCCAGTTGAGCGTGAAACGGGAGTAGCAGTAGGGCATGGCGACATAGTCTTCCCAGCCGAGGCGACATTTGTTCAACCCCTCCCGGCCGTCACCTTTGTCGACAAACGGATCCTCGAGGTACGTCGGCCAATGCGTCACCGCGCCGGACTCAGCGGCGAGCGGGACAACCTCCCAGTCGCGATGACGCTGCTCGCCAGGCGTATAGTCGGCTCGCAGATCCCTGGCGGTCGGCGAGTCCCACTCCTCCGTCGCCGCCGGCCCGTCCTCGACCCACTGATTGGGCACCTGCGCGCAGCCGGGGAGGAGCAGAATTGCGAGCAGCAAATTGAGCATCGCGAATGCCGCGACGGTCTTTCCCATCTTCGAGACCTTACCCATCGCTCCTGTATTCGATCGCATAGTTCGTCGGCTCCTTGGTGATGGTGACGTCGTGGGGGTGCGACTCGGTCACACCGGCCGGGGTGGCTCGCACGAAGCGGGCGTTTTCGCGCAACTCCGCGATGCTCCGGGCCCCGCAGTAACCCATTCCTTGCCGCAAGCCGCCGAGCAGCTGGTGAACAAACTCGCCCAGCGGGCCGCGATAGGGCACGCGTCCCTCGACGCCCTCGGGGACCATCTTCTTCGGCTGGTCGGCCGGCTGCAAGTAGCGCTCCGCGCTGCCGCAGACCATCGCCCCAAGCGAACCCATGCCGCGATACTCCTTGTATCGGCGACCCTTCCACAATGCCAGTTGCCCGGGGGATTCGTCCATACCGGCAAAGAGCGAACCGATCATGACCGATTGAGCCCCGGCGGCGATGGCCTTGGTTATGTCGCCGCTGTAACGCACGCCGCCGTCGGCGATCACCGGCACGTCGCTGGCCGACACCGCCGCCATGATCGCGGAAATCTGAGGAACGCCCACACCCGTGACCACCCGCGTGGTGCAGATCGAGCCCGGCCCGATCCCGACCTTGACCGCGTCGACCCCCACCTCGACCAGCTCGCGGACGGCCTCGGCGGTGGCCACATTGCCGGCGATGATTTGGATATCGTGGCTCTTCCGCAGCTCTCGCACGCTCTCAATCACGGCATCGCTGTGCCCGTGCGCGGTATCGACGACCAGGACGTCCACGTCGGCGGCGACCAGTTGCTCCGCCCGTTCGAAGTCGAACACGCCGATCGCCGCCCCGACGCGCAGGCGTCCGCGGACGTCCTTGCACCGATGCGGGAACTCGCGCGCCCGCTCGATATCACGCATCGTGATCAGTCCGGCCAGCTTGCCCCCCCGGTCAACCAGCAGCAGCTTCTCGACCTTGGCGCGCGTCAGGATCGCTTCGGCGGCGTCGAGGGTGGTGTCCGGCGGGGCCTGGACCAGATTCTCACGGGTCATCACGTCGCCGATGGTCTCTCCCGACGGCTCGCGGAACTTGAGGTCACGGCGGGTAAGGATGCCGACCAGCCTGCCGTCCGGCTCGGTGATCGGGATGCCGCTGACGTTGTGCAGGTCCATGGTCGTGTGAGCCTGGCCGAGCGAATCGTCCGCGCGCAGCGTGACCGGGTCGAGGATCACGCCGCTTTCGGAGCGCTTGACCTTGTGCACCTCGCGGGTCTGCACCTCGATGCTGAGGTTGCGATGGATGATTCCGATGCCGCCCTCCTGGGCGAGCGCGATGGCGAGACCGCTTTCGGTAACGGTGTCCATCGGCGCCGAGACCAGCGGGATGTTGATGCGGATCTGGCGGGTCAGTTGTGTGGCGACATCGATCTCACTGGGGTGGAGCGAGGCGCGGGCCGGCACCAGCAGGACATCATCGAAGGTGAAAGCCTCGCCGACGATCTTGGACGGGTGTGCGTGGCCTTCCATGTGGATATGGTACGGATGAGGGACGAGCCGTCAAGGCCGTGGAGAACGGAATCACGCGGCATCGCCGGCGCAAGATGCGCGCCCCACCGGTCAGCCTTGAGGCCGCCGGACGGAACGGTGCACGAACGAGTCGAGAACTCATGTCCCCCACGCCTCAAGCGACGGGCCACGCAACGGGATGGCGGGCCCGCTCACCGTGAAACTGCCCCTAGAAACGCCGGCTGCTCGAAGCGGTGCCGCGCAATTCCACGCGCAGCTCGCGCTCGGCGCGGGCCCAATCTGCAAGGGCGTCACCGTTGGCACCGCCTCGGGCAAGATAGATGAAGTAAGCCCGATCGCGGATCTCCCGCGTGGTCGGCTCTCGCCCCACGAACACGAGGCCGGCGGGCTTGGCCATGGTGGTCGTCCTCGAAGGGCCGTCAGCAGCAGCGGCGGATCCCGGCTTGGCGGTCGGTTCCGCCGGTCTGGTTCTACGCGCGGCGACCCTGCCTCTTCGTCGTATCATTCGCGATTCCTCCGTGAATGTGGGCACAAGCGCCTTGCCTGTGCTGTCGCGTTTCCAGATGCCAGTTGTCTCCGTGCTCCGGCAAAGAGCTGCGAGAAGCCGCGCACAAGCTCAAGCCGGGCTGCTACAGGTCTCCATTCCGCAGGCCAATCACTGCCTCGCCTGGGCGACCGGCACACGTTCGGGCCCCCCATAAACGTGCGCTACGGTCTGATTCACGTTCGCGGGCCGCCCGCTGCGCCGTTCAACTCGCGCTCGGCTCGATGCCAGTCCGCGACCGGGTCCCCCACCATGCCGTGACGCTCCAGGTAAATGTAGTAGGCCCGTTCGCGAACCTGGGCTTCCGTATGGGGCATAACGGAAACGTCGGCTTCCGACTTGACCGCGGTGTGGGTGGCGGCCGACGCTGTTCTGCGCGGCGCCACCGGGGTTTTGCGGGTGCGCGTGGGCTTGTTCGCGACAATCTTCTCACTCTTCTGCGCCATGATCACAACCTCCTTGTGTTGTATACCTAGAGACAGATTGCCAACTCCGCCGCGCTGATCGCGACAGCCCGCTCTGTGCTCGGCTCAACACCCGCGTCGAAGGCGGCCCAGACTCTCGCGGGTCGCGTCAGCGGCCCGGCTTGGCATGCCCCAGTAGTATCTAACCGGGCCACCGTCCTGTCCAGGCGCTTGCGTCACCTCGATCCGGATTTGCCCGCCACGGTTGGCCAGACCGGACCCCCGTCTCCGCCCCGGCAGCTCACCGCGACGCGGCCGTCCTTGACACATTCCTTATCGGACAGATCACGGCAAAGAGTTTGACAATTCGGATCCGACTGGCCGCCCGGGTCGGCGACGACCGCCGGTGCCCGGCTCACCAGTTGCTGCGGACCATCTCCGGATTCAGCAGGACGAAAACCATCGTGCGGGCGTTGAACAGTGCATGGATGAGGATGCAGGCCGGCAGGGAGCGGTAACGCACGCGCACGTAGCCCAGAATCACGCCCATCGTCACCAGCGGGAGGACGTCCTGCGGCTGCTCATGATGGATCAAGCCGAACGCCAACCCGGACAGCACGATTGCCAGCCAGGCATGGCCCAGATAACGCCAGAGCGTTTGCAGCAGCAGCCCCCGGAAAAGTAGCTCCTCGGCGATCGGTGCCGCAACCACCGCCCCCAGCGTCAGTTGCACCGCTCCCCAAGGGCCCCACACGCTCGTCTCGACCGCCTCGAGCACCGGGTGAATCGGCTGTTCGGCATCCGGCTCGAGCCACCACCAAACGACCTGGCCCATCTGGAGCTGGAGGTACACGATCGGCAGGATGATCAGGACCGCGCCGCAGGCCACTCCGACGACGCCGAACGGGCCCAGCGCAAAGGCGCCGGGAGTGCGAAACGCGCGATAGTGACGCAAAATCACGATGATCAGCAAGCAAGCCGCCAATCTGGCAGCGTCTTCGATACAGCGCGCCAGATGCCAATCGTGCGACCCAGTGAGTTGAGCTTCCGTCTGGTCGATCTGCCCGGCTCTCACCAGCATGATCCCCAGCCCGAAAGCAAGCCCGACGTATGCCGCAAACACGGCCAGCAAATGCCCCAGCCCGGGGCCATCGGCGGGCAGGTCGAGCGGTTCCAGCGGGTTACGCCACGCGCCGCTCCGCGCCCACCTGAACGCAACCGCCGCGAAAACGATTACGCCGAAACAGTGCAGGCCCGTGTCGATCAGCAGCAGCGTGAATTCGCCAACGGCAAGCATGAAAGAACCAGGCGCTCCCGAGCGAGCATGGGGGGGGCGCCGCCCATCGACTGAAAACTGGGGGCGGCGGTCAGGACTCGTCCGGCTCCGACTCGTCGGCGGACGCCGCTTCGGCCACATCCGCCACCGGCGGCGACGCCGATTCGCCCTCGTCCACAGCCCCCTCTCCCTCCGGTATCGCAGCCACAGGCTGCTCCAAGGCGGAAGGCGGCTGGCCCTTTTCCGTCTCCGCCGCGGGTTCGTCCGCAGTGGTCGAGTCGGTGGGTTCGCCCTCGGTCAGCGGGGCTCCCGGTAAGAGCTCGAGCGTGGCCGCCACCGGTGCCTCGTCCAACTGGCCCTCAGCCTCCTGGGCCACGAATGCTGACTCGGCCTCGGGTGTCTCCACCAGGCCGGCGTCCTCTGCCTCGGCCCTGGCCTTCTCGGCGGCCTCCTTTTCCTCTTCGATCCGGATGACCTCCTCGCCAGCCTCGTAGACGATCCGCTCGGCCAGCTCCGGAGCGATCTCGAGGTTCTCTTTGAGCGGCTGCGAGCCGATATCGTCGAGGTCCGCCACCGATACGCAGCCGAGCGCCACGAGCTTGTCGAGCATCAGGTCGTCGACGCCTTCCACCTTCTTGAGCGTCCGCTCCATGATCTCGAGGTTCTTGTTGTGTTCCGCGGGGGTGAGGATGTCGACGTCCCAGCCGGTCAGGCGTGCCGCCAGGCGAACGTTCTGCCCGCGTTTCCCGATCGCCAGCGAGAGCTGATCCTCGGCGACGACCACGGTGGCCTTGCCCAGCTCGAGACCCAGGGCGATTTCCTGGACTTCGGCCGGCTTGAGCGCGTTCCCAATCAGGATCTGGCTCGACTCGTTCCAGCGCACGATGTCGATCTTCTCGCCGCCCAGTTCCTCCACGATGTTCTTGATCCGGCTGCCGCGGACGCCGACGCAGGCCCCGACCGCGTCGACCTTGCTGTCAATGCTGCTGACAGCGACCTTGGTGCGATAACCGGACTCGCGGGCCAAGGCCCGGATTTCGATGATCCGCTCGGCCACCTCCGGCACCTCCAACTCAAACAGGCGCACGATGAACTCGGGGTGGCTGCGTGAGAGGATGATCTTGACCTGGTTGGGATGCTCGCGGACTTCGAGGATCAGCACGCGCAGCCGCTCGCCAACCTGGTGAGTCTCGCCCGGAATCTGCTCGCTGCGCGGCAAGAAACCCTCGGCCCGGCCGATGTTGACCAGCAGGTTGCCCCCCTCGACGCGGACAACGGTGCCGGTGATGATCGTGCCGCGGCGTTCGGCAAACTCATCGTAGATGCTCGCCCGCTCGCGCTCGCGGGTCCGCTGGATGATGACCTGCTTGGCGGTCTGAGCGGCGATGCGTCCCAGCGTCTGCATGTCGACCGCGTCCCCCTCGACAACGGCCGAGATATCGCCGCTGACCGGATCGAGCGTCACCTCGGCGTCTTCGGTCTCGTAGGCCTTGCGGATCGCGCTGGCCATCGCGTTTTCGAGATCAACCATGAACCCGTCGCGATCGATGTTCTTGTCGCGACAGATGCTGTCAATGATGCGGAGCAAATCCTGGTTCATCGCTGCTGCCGCCTTTCACAAAAAATGGGTCGCCTCCGCGACCCACCAGCGTCCGCGATCGGACCTGATCCTGGTCATGTCACCGGGCGGCCCGACGGAAAGACCCCCGGTCAAACCGGCACCGCAATTCTACAACATCCAGCTTTGGTTGCCTATGAGCTCGCGGAAAAAGTCGGGGGCCCTGCGGATCGACGACCGCAGCGCGTCCATCGGAGCCGCAAACGCCAGCGCAGGAAGGAGCCAACCGACGGGGCCAGCCGAGCCCCCGCATTCGCGTTTCCGGCCCGGGTTGCCGGCATCCGCGAATCGCGAATGAGTATCTGGAGCCGATCCCACAACTCCTGTGGGACCAGACCTTAGTCCGGCCCCTCAGCAGCCTGCTCGGGCTCCTCCGTGGCAGCCGTCGCTTGGGCGCGCTTGGTGGCCGTCACCACCTCCGCCGCCGGGAGAATGAAGCCACCCATCATGGCTTCCAGGTCGCCGATCAGGCCGGCGGCGGAAAGCGGGTCGGTGGCCGAGGCATCCAAGTCCGGGATCTGCAAGATCGTGATGCCCACGAACGCCCCACCGGTCGTGTAGACCGGCGTACAGAAACCGTCGCCGACGACGACGCTGGGCACGTACATTCGGCGTGGTTTGCTGGTGATGCCCGCGACCCGCAACGGTTCCACCACCGGGGCACGGTCGAAGTACTTGTCCATGCGGCTCACCGCCAGGAGCCGCTGTCCGAGCTTTGGCTCGGCCGAATCGGAGAGGTCGATCGCCGGAAAGGTCTTGCCCCCGGGGTCCTTGATCTGGACCCACGCCAGGTCGAGCTCGCTGTCACGGGCAAGCAGTTCCGCCTCGAGACCCTCGGTGTCGTCGCCGACCAACACCTTGATGTCGCTGGGGACGACGGACAGCTCGGCACCCATCCGGCCCATCATTTGTCGCACGGCAGGAGGGATTCCGCCCAGCTCGGTACTGGAGGTGAGCACGAGCCCGTGGGGGTCGATCACGAGGGCGTTGGCCTCGTGCTCGATTTCCTGGCCGTCCGGGCCAACATAGCCCCCCTTTACCTTGAGCAGGAGCTTGACCGTGACGACCGTCTCGGCGTGGTCTTTCAGGATCTTTTGGAAGGCCGCCTTGTCGGCTGCTTGAGCGGTGCCCGGCCCGGCAAGGCCGAGCGCCACGAGAGCGGCCAGACAGACACCGGCCCTACTGCTACTCATCATCGGCCTCTTCGTCATGCTCATGGCTTTCCTCGTCGTCCTCATCGCGCGCGGCGTCCAAGGCGCGCCGGGTGGCTTTCGTGACCTCTTCCGCGGGCAGAATCAGCACCTCCCCACCGAAGAAACCGCCGCCCGGCTGCATCTCGTCGGTATCGGGCATCTGGCTGATCGAAACGCCGACTACCTCACCTTTGGCGTTGTAGACCGGCAGCCCCAACTCCCCGCTCCCGCCGCTGGGCACGTACAGCTTGCGCGGCTTGGTCGCGATGCCGCCCAGCCGCGCCTCGCGCACCACCGCAATGCGGTCGAAGTACTTGGCCAGCCGACTGACGGTGTAGAGTCGCTCGCCGATCTCGGGCGTCGCGGATTCCTTCATGCTGATCAGCGCGAGCTTCTGATCGCCCGGTTCCTCGATGCGCACCCAGGTCAGGTCCAGCTCCGTGTCGCGGGCGATGATCTTCGCGTCGCGCCCCTCGGTATCGTCGCCGATCAGCACCTTGATGTCGGTCGGCGTAGCAGTGCCGCCCGAACGCCGCAGCCACGGCCCGCCGCTGAGCTGCGAGTTCGCGCAGAGCACCAGTCCGTCGGCGGCGATGACCACGCCGGTGACCTCGCGCTCGGCTTCACTCTCGCCCCAGCCGCCCTTGATCTTGAGCACGAACTTGACCGTCACAGTCGCCGGCCCCTTGTCGGCCAGCAGCTTCTGGTAGTCGGCTTCTTGCTCGGCCGGCGCCGGCGCCGCAAGCAGCGCCAGCATCGTCAAGACCGTCGCGCCAGCGCGCCCGGCCGGCAGACTGGTCGATCGCATTGCTCTATTCCTCATCGTCACTGTTCTCCTTGTTGCCCTCGTCCGCCTCGTCGTCGACCACCGGCTTCCACTCCGGCTCGACGTATTGGAAACGCGTCCGCACGCCGCGCAGCACGACGAACACGACGCGTTCGGGTTGCTGCTCGGCGACGGCCTCCATCGCCCGGCGATAGCTCTTGATGCCGCGAATCTCGTTCTCGCCGATGCGCTGGATCAGATCGCCCGAGCGCAGGCCGCCGAGCCCGGCCCACCCGGCCGACTCGACCGAGAACACCAGCACGCCGCGCACGCTCTTATCCCAGCGGTTCTCGTCACGATCGAAGAAGGTCAGCTCGCGGACGGTCAGCTCGAAGTCGCGGTTGCGATCACGCCGGGCTTCGTCCTGCGTCAGGCGCGTGCGCTCCAGCTTAAGCGCGATTTCCTTCTCCTCACCGCCCCGCAGCACCGTCAACGCTGCCTGATCGTCGATGCTTAGTCGACGAACCTCGCGCTGAAACAGCCCAGCGTCCTCTTTCCTTTGCGGTCTGAGCTTCTCGCCGTTGAGCTTCAGGATGATGTCGCCGACCTTCAGATCGCTCTGAGCGGCAACCGTATCGGGGTAGACGCGCGTGACGCGGAAACCGAGCTGCTCGGAGTGGCCCAGGTACTCAGCGAGCTTCCTAATCACCGGTTGGGTCGCCACGCCGATCCACGCCTTGGGGACCTCGCGTGGGGGGTCTTCATCCTTTTCGGGCTTGGGCTTGAGGAGGGTGATCTGGCTCTTGCCCTTGCGGTCGAACTCCACCAGGACGTAGTCGGGGAGCTGGTCGCGGTCCATGATCTCTTCGTAGCATTCGATGAAGTCGGACAGCCCCGTGATCGGCTCCCCGTCGATCGCCCGAATCACGTCGCCGCTGTTGATGGCCGGCTCGGCCTGCTGGGCCGAGCTGGCCGAGCGCACGCCGCTGACCAACACTCCTTCGGTGCTGTCGAGTCGCCGGTTCCGTGCCATGCGCTCGCTGATCTGCTTGGCGGAGATACCCCAGGCACGGAAGGCGGCCTCGTCACCGCGGTCGCGCTGACGCCGCTCGGTGACGATTTCCGTCTCAAACCTCTCCTCCCCACGCATCACCGTCACGGGCACCTTCCCGCCGATCTCGCGGTCCGCCAAGGCTTTCAACAGCGGCGGAATCTGCTCGGGATACCAGATGGTGACCGGCTGGTCATCGATCCGCAGAATGATGTCGCCCGCCTGGATGCCCGCCTGGGCAGCCGGGCCGTCATCGATCACGGAGTTGACCAGCACGCCTTCGCTCAGACCGGTCTTCTTGATCGACTTCAGCGTGAAGCCGTAGAAGCTCCGCGGGACCTCGCCGTGCTCGATCAGGTCGGCCGCGACGGTCCGGGCAAGGTTGCTGGGGATCGCGAAGCCGATATTCCCGCCGCCGCGCGTGTTCACCCCGACGACTTCTCCCTTGAGGTTGACCAGGGGTCCGCCGCTGTTGCCGGGATTGATGGCGGCGTCATGCTGGATCCAGCGGTTGAAGATGCCGGTGCGCTGGTCGCGATCGAAGTAGATCTCGCCGGCGTCGTCATCGTCACCGGAGAGAATGCGCTCGGTGTTTGAGACGCTTCCGCGCGTGACCGAGCGTGACAGCG
>CAZDTB010000005.1:10354-16751 GCA_964508075.1 uncultured Planctomycetales bacterium | reverse complement strand
TCGCCGATTTCGAGCTCGCTCGAGTCACCCAGGCGGGCGACCGGCAGTGGCAAATCGGGGTCTTTGAGCTCGGAGAGCTCGAGCTTGAGCACTGCCAGATCGGTCAGCGGGTCGTCGCCGACCAGCGTGGCGGAGACTTCCTGCTTGTCCGACAACGTACACTTGAACTTTCGGCCGTTCTCGGCCACGTGATAGTTCGTCAGGACGTGACCCTCGGGACTGATGATTGTGCCGCTGCCGCAACCCTGACCCTTGCGCTCCTTGCCGCCCCAATACTGCACGGTGATGACCTCGATGTTGACCAGCGCCGGAAACACCCGATCACGTGCCAGGGCCATCATCCGTCGCATGTCACGCCGCAGCTCCTCGGCTTTTTCGAGATCCTGCGGCGGGGGCTGGGGCGCCGGCCGCGCCGTCGCCACCGCGTTGCCGGCAAGAAGCCCGGCCAGACAAACCGCGCCCGCCCACATCCGCGCCCACACACGGTGCTGAAATGAATGAGCAAACATGGCTACTCCTTCTTCGACAGACGCTCCCACGGCCGGCGTGCCAACCACCACAAGCCCCCGGCCGCGGATTCTCCGGCCGTCTGCCGTGTAACCGAAAACCGGCACGCCTGCAAGATCGCGTGCCGGCGGGCGTTGTGCGCCACGCGCGCTGGATCAGGTCGATTCGCTCGCGGTCGCGTCGCAGAATTCATCCGCTATCATTTGGCTTCGAGACCGCACTCGGCCTTCGCCCGGCTATCAGCCGGACGCGCACGTGACAAGTGTCGCAGATGACCGCAGACAACGAGCAAAGCCACAGTCAGCCGGTTTCCACCCCGCAGCCGCACCTGGCGCCGGCGGGGAAGCCGATTTCGTTGCGCACATTCTGCGTCATTCTGGCGACTCTGGGCGGCCTGGCGCTGGTGCTGCGGCTGTTCATGCTCGACGAATTCCTCCGTGAGAACCCGCTCGCCGAGATGCCCCGCGTCGACGCCCGCACTTACTGGGACATGGCCGAACGAATGGCCGACGGGCAATGGGTCGGCCAGACGCCGTTCCTGTCCGCACCCCTCTACCCGTATTTACTCGGCGTAATCCGCACGCTCGGCGGCGGTCTGCTCGCCGTGTACATCGTGCAGTTAGTCATGCACCTGGCGACGGGCGTCGTCATCGCTTGGACAACGCGAATACGCTTCGGCGAGCTCGCCGGCATATTGGCGGCGGCGCTGTTCTTCTCACTGACCGAACCCGCGGTCTCCGTCACACGGGTGCTCGCCAACACGCTCCAACTGCTGCTGGTCACGCTCCTCTGGTGGCGCTGGGCCACGCTCAGCGAGCACGGTGGCCGTTGGCGTGATGTGCTGTCGGCCGGAGGGCTCCTCGGCCTGTTGGCCCTGGCATATCCCGCCGCCATCCTGCTCATCCCGCTTTACGGACTGTGGCTCTGGTGGCACGGCAACTGGCGCGGGCCGGGCCTGGCCCGCGCGCTGGCCGGCACCGTGGCGGCCGGGCTGATCATCTCGCCCGCCACACTGCACAACCTCATCCTGCACGGCGAGTTCATCCCGATCACCGCTCACAGCGGCGTCACCCTTCACCAGGGAAACAACCCTGACGCCCGCGGCAATATCACTGCCCTGCCCGGCATCAGCATGCGCCGTGAACAGATGCACGTCGACGCCGCTCGGCAGTATCAGGCAATCTACGGGCGCGCGGGCACCTGGCGTGAAATCGATGGGCACCATCGTCGGGCGGCGTTCGACTGGTGGCTTGCGAACCCCCTGGCGGCGCTTCGGCTCTTCGCGGACAAGTTTTATTACTACCTCACCGTGCGCAACTACGACGACATCATGTCGACCACGATCGAACGAGAGGCGGGCTTGGCCGACCGCGCGATTCTCGCACCGGTGGCAACACCTTGGCTGTTCGGGTTTGCGCTGGTCGGGCTGCTTGCCGTGCTGCGGCGGCCGATTCGGCACGCGCCCGAATGGCTGCTCGTGCTGCTGCCGCTGTTGGTCGTCCTCGTGTTCTTCTACAGCCCGCGCTATCGCATGCCCGCGGTACCGCTGATGTGCGGGCTGTCGGCATATGCCGTCACACACTGCCGCCGCTTCCGCTTGCCAACGCTGATCGTGATCATCCCGTTCTTCCTGCCGCTGCCGCTGTATGTCTACAACCGGGCCACAGGCATCGACTCGCCGGAGCATGTGCGCGGCCATTTTCTCCGCGACCTGTCCGAGGCGCATATGCAGGTGGGCGATCGACGACTGGCCGCGGAAGAATATGCCCAGGCCGAGGCCCGCTACCGTTCGGCGCTGGCACTCTGGGACGGCAATGTCGCCGCTCACGACGGGCTCGGAACGGTCTATCTCCGCCAACGCCGCCTCGACGACGCGATCCGCGAATTCGAGGTGGTGGCGCGGCTGCAGCCCGATCATCTGTCTTCGCAGTATCGGGTGTACAACGCGTATTGCCTCCAACAGAACTTCGGCGCTGCTGCGGACGCACTGCGTCGCATCACACAACGGGCGCCGCAGGATGCACAAACGCGACTGACGCTGGCCTGGCTGCTGGCCACCTGCCCGGACAACCGCGTCCGCAGCGGCGACGAGGCGCTGCAACACGCCCAGGCCGCACAACGTCTGATCGGCAGCGACCGCTACGACGTGCTTGACGTCCTCGCGGCCGCGCACGCCGAGCTTGGACATTTCGATCAGGCGCTCTCGCTTGCTGAGCAAGCTGTGAAGCAAGCACAGCGGCAAGGTCATCAGCAACAGGCGAGCACGTTCGAGCAACGCGCGGCGAGCTACCGCGCCGGCAAGCCTTGTCGCGCCCCGCCGCGTCCGATCCTGAAGGAATGAGCACCGCTCACCAAGACCGACGGTTGCACCACACGGTCATTCCGAGCGTAACGAGGAATCTTGCCTCACTGCTTGGTGAGGCCAGATCCCTCAGTCGCCGCGCTCCTTCGGGATGACACAGACGTCCTGATCAGGCGCCGATGCTCACCTTCCGGCCGGACGTGGTCATCTTCAGCGGGTGGTTCAAATCCAGCGGGACCATGGGCCAGACGTGACCAAACGAGTTCGTGGTCACGACCGGTATGCGTCGCTTTGGCGGCAAGTGGTAGTTCAGCAGCTCGAGCACGGCCGGCTGTTGATCCTCATTATCGTGGTGAAACGCCCCGACCAGCACGCCGGCCACGCGCACGAACCAGCCGGCGAGCTTGAGTGTCGCCAGGTGGCGGTCGATCCGGTAGGGAGGTTCCTGCACGTCTTCGATCACCAGCCAGCGCCCGTCGGGCTTGACGCGGCTTGCCAGCGGACCGGCCAGCATCACGATCAGCACGCTCAGGCACCCGCCGATGAGTCGAATCGAGCCGGATCGGGCCTGGCCCCGAACGAGCTGGCCCGAAATGCCGCCGAGCGCGAGGTGTTCCGTCTGAACAGGCGCGTGGTCGTCGAGGATCAGCGCCAGCGTCCGCCAGAATTCTGCAAACGCGGCCCGCGCCCGCGACAACGGCTTGATCTTCCAGCCGAGATAGTTCGGACACAGCCAATACAACCCACGTCCCCCGCGATACGACGCCACCACATTCACGAAGTTGGTCATCTCGCTGAAGCCCAGGGCCCAGAGCGGGGTTCGGCGGCGCGCCAGCGGCGAGAAGTCGAGGTGCGGCAAGATGCGTGAGAAGTACGCCCCACCCGCCGCCGCTACGATCGCAAGCGTACGGGGGTCGTCGAGCGCGTCCTGCACGTCACGAATCCGGGCCGCATCATCCCGGCGACCGCCCCGGGCCTGATCCTCCACCGTGTCGAACAGACGCGGCGTGCAGGTCAACCGGAAAGGCGACGGCAAGTGTGCGCGGATGAAGCGCAGATATGCCGGCGTGTCCGTGAAGCGAAAGCGCTTGACGTCTTTCGTAGCCGGGTTGGCGTGCGCGATCAGGTGGATGTGATTGGGCAGTAGGTTTCTTGTGGACATCTGATCCTCGTCATTGAGCCTCGCGTTTCAGCAGTATAATCCGAGGCATGCTGCAGATTGGCCACCTGAGACTCGATTTCCCCGTGGTCCAAGCCGCCCTGTCCGGCTACAGCGACGGGCCGATGCGCTTGATGGCTCGAAGGCACGGGGCGCCGTACTGCATCCACGAGGTCGTGCTGGACAGACTGGTTGTCCAGCCCGGCAAGCTCCGCAAGCAGTTGCTCACGCTCGACGACCAAGATCATCCCGTCGGCGGGCAACTTATGGGTGCTGATCCGGCCCGGCTCGCGGCGGCGGCGAAGACCATGGCCGCCGCCGGCTTCGACGTCGTCGATATCAACTTCGGCTGCCCGCTCAGAAGGGTGCTCGGTCGTTGCCGCGGCGGCTTTCTGCTTTCCGAGCCTTCCCGGGCGATCGAGATCATAGAATGCGTCCGGGACGCCGTCCCCCGCGAGACCCCCGTCACGCTGAAGATGCGTCGCGGCGTGGACGACTCGGCCACGAGCGAGCGGGACTTTTTTCGCATCTTCGACGCCGCTTTCGACGCCGGCCTCGCCGCCGTCACCGTCCACGGGCGGACCGTCAAGCAGCGCTACGCCGGCCCCAGCGACTGGCAGTTCGTCAAGCGCGCCAAGCGCCACGCGGGCGACAAGACCGTGCTCGGCAGTGGAGATCTCTTCACCGCCGATGACATCTGCCGGATGTTGGACCAGACCGGCGTCGACGGCGTGACGGTGGCCCGCGGCTGCATTGGAAATCCGTGGATTTTCGGGGAGGTGCGGGCGCTGCTGGCCAGCGAACCACTGCCCCGGCCGCCGTCGGTTCCCGAGCAAGGCCGCGTCATCGGCGCGCATTTTGAGCTGTCGGTCGCGGCGCATGGCGAGCGGCGGGCGGCCCGCATTATGCGCAAGTTGGGCATCAAGTACGCCGAGTTGCACCCGGAGCACATCGCGGTGCGCGATGCGTTCGTCGCGACGAAGACCGCCGCCGACTGGCTCGCAGTGCTCGGGAAGTGGTATGATCCGACCCGCCCTTGGCCGCCAGTACGTCGCAAGCGCGGCCCCGGCCACCTTATCGCCGCTGGAGCGAGACGATGCGAATGATGCTGCTGTTGCTGGGCACGTTGCTATCGTGCGCCGGTTGCACGATGCCGGCCCCCGTCCGCCTGATGTCCTTCAACATCCGCTATGGCACCGCACAAGACGGCGAGAACGTCTGGCCGGCCCGCCGACAGCTCGTCTTTGAGACCATCCAAGCCAACGCCCCCGACATCATCGGCTTGCAGGAAGTGCTCGCGTTTCAGGCGCAGGAGCTGTGCGAAGCTCTGCCCGATTACCGATTCGTCGGCGTCGGCCGCGACGATGGCGCCCACCAGGGCGAGTTCGTTCCGATCATGTACCGCCGCAGGATCTTCGAGCTGGTCGACTGCGGCTACCTCTGGCTGAGCGAGCTGACCGACCGGCCTGGCATAAAGGGCTGGGATGCCGCCTGCCCGCGCATGCTCACCTGGACGCGTCTCGGCTTCAAACGCAGCCCGCTCAACTCGGTCTACGTGGTCAACACGCACTTCGACCACGTCGGCAAACGTTCCCGTCTCGAATCCGCCAGGATTGTCCGCCAACTGACGGACACGCTGGGCGGGAAGCCGGTGATCGTTATGGGTGACTTCAACTGCGGGCCCGGCTCACCACCGTATAACGTACTGACGGAGGACCGCGGCAACCTGGCCGAACTCCGCGACACGCATGTCGCGCTCGGCCATAGCGAGATCGGCGCGGGCACGTTCAACGCCTTCCGCGGCGAGCGCACCGGCCGGCGGATCGACTGGATCCTCTTCAACCGTCGTTTCCGGGCGTTGCAATCCGATATCGACCGCCGTGACTTTGGCGGGCGGTACCCCTCCGACCACTTCCCGGCGACGACGACACTCCGCCTGCTGCCCGCGACCGACACCGGGGCGATGTAACGCGGCTCGGGGGCTCAACGTATCAGAGCCCTGAGCGCCAGCGAGGGGTCTCACGACCGTCAGCAGGTGAGCCGGCTACCCCTCGCTCGCGCTCAGGGGCTCGGTTCATTCGCGCCGATTCTGCCTTTGGGCACCGACCTGGCCGGTTCGCACGAACGCAGTTGACGCTCGGGCGCCGGTTGGTTACGGTGCCGTGTTAACGCCTGCCAAGGCGCATAGGTGGCCCCCATCGTCTAGCGGCCTAGGATATCAGGTTCTCATCCTGGAGACCGGGGTTCGAGTCCCCGTGGGGGCGTTGACGAAAACCACTTCTTTCTAGTCCCAAAACAAGCGTGTCATAATGCCTTGTTGGCCCGCCGCGGGTTGGCGGGCGGGCAGGCGAGACGCTGTCGAGACGCTGCCGGGCCGGGCCGGCCGTGGGTCCGGGAGCGGTCGCTCGATTGTCTTTTCGCCATCTGCG
>CAZDTB010000005.1:0-10344 GCA_964508075.1 uncultured Planctomycetales bacterium | reverse complement strand
CTCATCCTGGAGACCGGGGTTCGAGTCCCCGTGGGGGCGATTCATCAGTCCCCTGCCATCCAGCAGGGGTTTTTCACGCGCGGAGCAGGAGCACCGTTTGGACTCATCCCCGCTTGTTGTCCCCCGTTTGTTGTCGTTTGTCGTTCAGGCGGGTAAGCATATCGGCCCGCCGCTTGCTTGTCTTTCGACCGGCTTGCGGTAGAATCTGTCGATAGAAAGTGAGAGTAGTGAGCCAGCCTGCGGCCGCCTATGCGGTCATCCCGTCGCGGCGTAGCGTGAGCCCAACCTGACAGAATGCCGATGACGACATCCGAAATTGCCGCCAGCGCAGCGCTGGAGACGAGCTTTGCGGAGCTCGGCTTGGCGCCCGAGCTGCTCGCGGTGCTCCAGAAACTCAATTTCCACACCCCGACCGACATTCAGCGGGAGCTGATCCCGCACGCGCTCCGCGGCCGGGATTGCCTCGGCCAGGCCAAGACCGGGACCGGGAAGACTGCCGCCTTCGCGCTGCCGATGCTCCAGCGGCTCGAGCCCGGCGGCGGATTCCAGGGCCTGGTGCTGGTCCCCACGCGTGAGCTGGCGCTCCAGGTCGATCAGCACGTTCGCATGCTCGGCGAGAACCATCCGCTCAAGACCCTGCTGGTCTACGGCGGGACACGCATCAAGCACAACCTCCAGAAACTGAAGGACAAGCGCGAGATCGTCGTCGGCACGCCCGGACGCGTGCTCGACCTGATCGGCCGCGGTGCCCTCGACCTCTCGAAGACTAAGATCGCCGTCCTCGACGAGGTCGATCGCATGCTCGACATCGGCTTCCGCGACGACATCCGCCGCATCCTGCGCCAGATCAAGGGCAAGCATCAGACCATCTTCGTCTCCGCGACCGTTACGGACGACATCCGGCGACTGGCCCGCACGTTCATGCACGAGCCGGCCGAGCTCGACGTCTCGGCCGACACGCTGACCGTGGACGAGGTTCAGCAGGATTTCGTCTCGGTTCACCCCCAGGACAAGTACCAGACGCTGCTCGGCTTCCTCAGGCAGGAGAACCCCAAGCTCGTCATCGTCTTCACCAACACCAAGCACGCCGCGCGACGCGTGGCCAAGCGCCTCAAAGACTCGGGGATCAACTGCAAGGAGATTCACGGGGACCTGGACCAGCGGCGTCGCGAGCGCGTCATGAAGAGCTTCCGCAACGCACACATCCAGGTGCTGGTCGCGACCGACCTGGCCTCGCGCGGGCTCGACGTGATGGAGATCTCCCACATCGTCAACTACGACGTCCCCGAAGAGGCTTCCGGCTACGTTCACCGCATCGGCCGTACCGCCCGCATGGGCCAGAGCGGATACGCGCTCACGTTCGTCACGCCCGAGCAGGGCAAGCTCCTGACCGAGATCGAGAAGCTGATCAACAAGGAGCTGCACCAGCACCACGCCCCGTGGGCTGTCAGCCGCCCCCGGCCCGAGCCCGTGAAGGACGATGCGGCTGTGAAAGAGAACGGCTCGCGCACGCCGGCGCGCTTCGGCGAGGCTGTGCGGCGGGACGCCGAGCTGGATGCTTCCGGCGTCAAGCCCGTGCCGCGCACGCTCGGCAGCCGCTTCCGCAGCGCCCGTCGGCGACGGTAAGCCGCGGGCACGCAACGAGTTACGCCTCCGTACGTGGCCCTCTCCTGTCTGTCGTTCAAGCCAGCGTGTCGGTGGACTGTCATCTCTGATTCGCCCGTCGGCGTCAGTTTTTTCCTGGATTTCGCGTTGCGCAAGCCCCCGTTGGCGAACTACTAAGAGCGCCTGACGATACCCCCCTCCCTCGTAGGGAGGGGCCAAGGGGAGGGTCAAAACACAGGACGGCCGACCCCCTCCCTACCCTCCCCCTGAGAGGGGGAGGGGTTTTGATAGCGGCTCTAAAGACCGTGCGCGATCCTGCAACCGAGCCGGGCCGTCCTCGGCCCGGAAATCCGGCGTGGGGACACGCCGGCTCTGCTTAGAGCGCCTAACAGAACCCCTGGGGGACCGACCTCCGGTCGGTCGGCAGACAGGCCAGAGGCCTGTCCCCCATCGTTTTGATAGCCGCTCTTAGCGCCCCGCGGGGTACGACACGTCCCTGGTGGCCAGCAGGTAGAAGAAGAACGTCGCCCCCAGCATGTTTGTGACGACGCCGACCGGCAGCTCGTAGACCGACAGCGAGCGGGCGATCCCGTCGCAGGCTGCCAGGAACGCCGCCCCGATCAGTGCTGACCCCAGCACGAGCGGCAGGGTGCGGAGGCCGACCAGTGTCCGGGCGATGTGCGGCACCATCAGTCCCACAAAGCCGATTGGCCCACAGTTCGCGACGATCACCGCGGTCAGCAAGCCGACCAGCAGGAAGCAGCTCCAGACGATCGCACCGACGGGTACGCCCCGCGACGCCGCCAACTCGTCGCTCATCGATAACAGATCGAGCGCGCGATGGGCGTACAGCGCCAGTGCCAGCGCTGGAAGCAGCACGACGACGATCTCGAGCACGGCGCCGTGCCGCAGCGTTGCCAGCGATCCGATCATCCACATAACGATGTCGTTGGTGACGGCCTGGCCGGCCAGAAATGTCACCAGCAGCACGCCCGCCGAGCACATGTACGCGATGCAGACCCCTGCCAGCAACAGCCGCGTCATATCCCGACCGGCCCGCAGCCGGGCCATCAGGTAGACGAAGCATATGGCAAAGAGGGCTCCGCCGAACGCGAGCAGCGACAACACGGGCACGCCGAGCCAGTATCCGCTCAGATTCAGCAGGAACCCGATCGCCGCTGCCAGCGAAGCACCGCTGGCAATCCCGAGCGTGTAAGGGGTGGCCAGGGGGTTTCGAAAGAGCGCTTGCAGCACGACGCCGCTGATTGCCAACCCGGCCCCGGCGCACGCCGCCAGCAGCGTCCGCGGAACCCGCAGCGTCCAGAAGACGTTGAGCGACCCCGCCTCGCTGCTGGCGCGCGGCCGCAGCACCTCCGACCAATCCAGCCGCGTATGTCCCAATAAGGATGAACCAGCCACGATCAGGAGCGTCGTCACGGCCAGCAGCAGAAGACGTACCGCGCTCGAGCGGGTAGCCGGCACGATCAGCGTTCCACGGGGGGCTTCTTCTCGAGGTCCACTTCAATGAACGGCATCGTTACCCAGTAGGCCGTATCGTAACCCAGCTTGCGGGCTTCGATGTCGGCCGCGTCGGGGTTGGCGTCGGCGGCTTCGCCGATCAGGCGCTTGCAGTTGACGTGGTGACCCTCCTTGGCCTCGGGCCAGATGCGGGCGTGCAGCGGCGGCTCGTGCACGCCGATCAGCTTCATGTGCAGGTCAACCTCAGGCGTGAGGACCGGATGCTCCGGCGACGGGCGGATCACCAACCGATCGATCCTGACGTACCAGACCTGGTCCGCCCCGAGCGCCCGACCAACCTTCTGCAAGCTCCACTTCGCGAAGTCGGCGTTGGAGTGGCGCAGCTCGGTGGCCGTTTGCCACGGCAGAATCGTCGCCTCCGATTCGCCGTCGCGCAGCATCATGACCACCCGCTCGTGCAACGCCTCGCTGAAGACCGGATTCTCGTCCCGCGGATCCCGCGCCTCGATCACCAGCGCCACCCGCGTGCCGGCGGGAAACTCGTATTCCGGTTTCTGGATCTGTGGCGGTTGGAGGTAGTACGCGATCGGACCAATGAGCTTACAGCCCGCCGTGACCCCAACCAGCCCGAGCAGCACGGCCAAAGCGGCGCGCCAAGCATTCATCTCACTTCACCTTGACCTGCCGATCGTAGAACTTCCCCGCCAAATTCTGCGCGAAGGCCTCCATCGTTGCCTTGCGAATCGCTACGTCATCGGTGCCCCATTGTCCGACCGAATCCGGCGGATAGACAGTCTCCAGCGACGTCTTGAAAACCGGGGCCGAGTTACGATACGCCGTGTCATATACTTTCACGTTCGCCGCGATCCGCCCGCGGTAGAGGTGGGGGCTCTCCGGCTCGCGCGTCGTGTACTGCGTCAGCTCGATCAGCAACACGCGGTCGGCGCCGAGACGCGCGCCGAGAACGGCCGGGTCGCTGCGGTCCCAGTCAGGCTCGCGACGCTGGAGCTCGATGGCCTGGCGATTGGGGATGAACGAGATGCCGGGCACGTTGGATTTCATCGCCCCGGCCACGTGCTCGGAGACCTCCAACTGCACCCAGGAATACTCGAACAGCGTTTCAAAGTCCGCCCAGACCAACACGCAGACTTTCCTGCCCGGCAGGTACGGATACTCGGCCGGAACCTCCTTGGTGGGCTCCTTACCCCACATCAGAAACGGCGCGGCGAACAGCTTGCACCCGCCGGTCGCCGCTAGCAGCGCTAACAGCAGCGTGAGGGTTATCGAGAGCATCGTGCGCGACAAGGGATCTCCCTCGCTGATGGCCTGCCCGTCCTGTGCGTGAAACACGATACCATTGCTCGTATGTTTTGTATAGCAGGTCACCTGCCGGTTTCGATCGGTTAGAATGCGACCGGTGTGCCCGCGGGTGCGCGCGTGCCACTGGCGGCTTGCCCGCCAGTGCAGTGCACGGCGACCCCCGGAGGCCATCGAGGCAGACATGCCGGCAGCACGGGAACAGGCCATCGAACGCTTCACGATCCTGTGTCGGCGTTGCGATCGCCCCGTTCTCGCCAGAACGAGCTGGGTCGGCTGGGAGGTCCAGTGCCCGCACTGCTACAGCCCGATGCGTGTCCCGGAGGTTCCTGTCGACGGCCGCCCGGTGCCGGCCGAAGGACCGGACCTCTCGGCCAAGAACTGCTTCAACTTCGCCTGCCCGCGCTGTGACTGCCTGCTCGAAGCCCATACGGGCATGTGTGGGCGGCCGGCCACCTGCCCCACCTGCGCCGCCCGCTTCAACGTTCCCTTCCTGCATGGCAGATCGGGCCGGCCTGACAAGGTGGCACTGATCGAGGGTCAGGCCGAGACCCCCACGCCGGTGCACGCCTACGGTGCCAGCGGGCACCACGCCCCACAGATCGTGAAGCGTGCGGACGGGACCTCCGTGATCCAGTGCCCGCGCTGCGACGCCCACAACCCCATCGACGCCGACACCTGCGACGCCTGCCGCGCCCCGTTCACGATCGAGGCCGCCGCCACCGTCGGCAAGCTCTACCGCGACCGCTGGGCCTCGTCGTCGGTCTCGCTGGGCGTGCTGGCGATCCTGCTGTTTCCGACCATGATCCCGGGCTTGCTGGCAACCTGGTTCGGCACGCGCAGCGTCATGTTTACCGGCAGCGGCCGCCGCTCGATCCTCGGCTTCGTCGGCCTGGGGCTGGGCTTGCTCTCACTGGCCGGCGGTGTAGCTTTCTGGTACTGGAAGCTGAAATAGCGTTCCCGACATGTGGACAGCCGCGCGCCAGGTCCGAGCTGAAAGGGTGGGCATGTGCTCCGCTCCGGAGAAGCATGGCCGCGCTGCGCTTGGCCATGCCACGCAGCCCTGCCTGCTCCGATGCCAGTACCAGCTCCTTCGCGAGCCAATGCGCAACCGTAGGTGCGCCAAATGGTTATGGATGTTGCCGCCATCGTTCGGAAGCGCGTGGTTGCGATCGTGGCGTGCCCTCTCGGCCTGGATGGCAGCGTGCCACGCTTTGCGGCCCCGATTGTCCCGAACCGAAAGGAAGCTCCCGTCACTCGTCGAATCGGGTCGATAAAGCCGCCCTCGGGCGGACTTTTGGGAATAATCCGCTCGGCCGGGAGAATTCCTTGCGGAAAGATCATTGCGGCGGGGCGGTCCGCGTCGGGGCTGGCCGCGGTTCGTGACGCACTTGAGGAGATTGGCGATGAGCACCATGCCGGCGATCGTTGTGAAGAAGGGGGGCTTTCTCAGCTCGTTTTTCAGCGGACTCTTCGGGCTCCTGGTTGCGCTTGTGGTCTGTGCCAGCGGGCTCGGCTTCTATGCCCTGCACATCGCGGACAGCAAGGTGGACGGGCTGTTCACGATCACGAGCGACGTGATCTCCGGTCTGCCCGAGTGGCAACGGAGTCTTCCGCCGTTGCTGGCCGAGCTGCTCGACGATCGGCGGGCGCCCGATTATCGCGAGCAGATCGAGGTTGCGGTTCAGACGATGCCGTCCCCGGAAGATCGGTCACGCGAAGTCACCGTGCTTCGGGTGGCGAACAACGGCTCCGAAACGATCACCGTCCTGGCGCTGAGCGTCGTGCTCGAGAACGCCAACGGCGTTCCGGTCAGCGAGCGGCGCGTCTACGCCGCCACGCCGATCACCATCGATGAAGACGATTGGCGTGGGCCGTTGCTTCCGGCGGAGAGTCGGAAATTCATTGTTCATCACTACGGGCGCTGCCGCGCCGACCATCTCGGCGGTTTGGAGGCATCTGTGGGAGTGACCGAGCTCCGCGTCTGGAATGGTCCGCGGGCAGAACCGGCGGAGACGTCAGCCAGCAAGCAAGTCGTCCTCGAGGGTTGACCGCCAGCGCTGGCAACCCAGGCCCGGCTTGCTCTCAGACCATACCAGGCAACCTTGACGCCTAGCGATGCGTGAGGCGATGCCCACCGCGCTGCAACTGCGGCCAGCCTACACACGTGCCTGTGGGCCTGGGAGTGCCATCTGGCACAGAGCTGCTGCCGCCCGCGCGGCGGCCAGCGAGATCAACGATGTTTTCAACGATGTTCTCGACCCGCACCGAGGCTGGAGTCCGGCCACCGTCATGTCTATGATGCGCGGGTCATGCGTATCCGCTGGAAGCTTTTCATCCTCCTGCTCGCCATCTCGGTGATACCTTTGGGCACCGCTCTCTGGATAGAGCGGAGGGCCGCGCGTGGGCTCGGCGAGGAGCTGGCGACGAAAACGCGCGAGTGGCTCACTGAAGAGGCCAAGCGAGACCTGCTGCAAACCGTACGCGATCATGGCCGGCTGCTCCGACACCAAGCGGACGCACTCGCGCACAATGTGCGTATCCAAGCCCAGGCGGTTGAGCGCTGCCTGGCAGCGGATCCCCCGGACTTGCCGGCGATCCATTTCGCCCATGAGTTCGAAGACGGTGGGGGGCTGACCGACCTGGTTGCGTCGAGGAAGCATCTGCGGATGGCCGCCGACGGCAGAACGATCCCGATGCACGTCAGCTACGAGCGTCAGAACTTCGTCTTGGCCCCGGGCGTGGAGCGGGCGGAGGTTGCCGACGATCTGGCTCGCCTCTCCGGGGTGCTGTCCACCTATCAACTGGTCCGCCAATCGCAGTCGGAGTTCCTTAACTGGCAGTTCACCGCCCTGGAAAGCGGCGTGCACAGTTCCTTTCCCGGACACGGCTATTACCCCGAGGGCTTCGATCCCCGCCGTCGCGTGTGGTATCGGAATGCCCGCGCGCGCGGCGAGCTGACCTGGAGCGAGCCGATCGTCGACGCCACGACGCGCCAGGTGATGCTGACCTGCTCGATGCCGGTCCATCACGCGGATGGGACCTTCGCCGGCGTGACCGCGATCGACGTGCGCGTGACCGACCTGGTGCGAGAAGTGGAGCTGCCGGACGAGTGGGCCGGTAAAGCGAAGACCGTGCTTGTCAGGCTGGTCGACGTGCCCGCCAGCGACCGGCGCGTGATGTCGGTCATCGCCCAACAGGATTTCATCACTGATAATCGCTGGGATGTTCCCGTTGAATCGCCGATCCTGACCTCCAGCGACGCGCAGCAGCTCGACGGGCTGCTGGACGACCTGGCGCACGAGCGGGCGGCTTTCCGCAGCATGCCGTTCGAGGGCTGCGAATCGCTCTGGGCGTACGGGCCGCTGTCCGCGATCGGAGCGTCGCTGGTAGTCATCGTTTCCTGCGAGTACGTACTGGCGCCGGCCCGGGATGCCGAACGTGAGGTTCTCGCGCAGGTTCGCCTTCACCGTCACAAGATGTTCGTGATTCTGGCGGGCGCGTTCGGCCTGGTGGTGATCCTCTCGATACTGGGTTCGCGGCATGTCACCCGGCCGATTCGGGAGTTGGCCGCCGCCGTCCACCGTATCGCGGACGGCGACCTCGACACGCCGACGCGCGTCACCACCCGGGACGAGCTGGGCGAGCTGGGGGCGAGCATCAACGTGATGCTGCCGCAGTTGCAGGACCGCATGAACCTGAAGCACTCGCTCTCGCTGGCGATGGAGGTCCAGCAGCACCTGCTCCCGCAGGAGGTTCCGCAGGTCGAAGGCCTCGACATCGCCGGCAAGAGCATCTACTGCGACGAGACCGGCGGCGACTACTACGATTTCGTCGACCTCTCGCGGATCGATCCACACACGCTCGGCGTGGCGGTCGGCGACGTCACCGGGCACGGGATTGCTGCCGCTCTGCTGATGGCCACCGCGCGCTCTCTGCTGCGCAGCCGGGCCGACGAGCCTGGCGATCTGGGGCAGGTGCTCAATCACATGAATCGTCATCTGGCCGTCGATGTACCGGTCGGCAAGTTCATGACGCTCTCCTTCCTGCTGGTGGACGGAGCGCGCCAGGTCGTCCGCTGGACCAGCGCCGGACACGACCCCGCTATCGTCTATACGCCGTCCACAGACACGTTCACTGAACTGGCCGGCGGCGGGATTCCTCTGGGGATCGACCCGAGCTGGCGATTTCAGGAGCTCGGACCGCAGCGGCTGGAACCGGACCAGATCATCGTCGTGGGCACCGACGGCATCTGGGAAGCTCGCGATCCGCATAAGCAGATGTTTGGCAAGCAGCGCTTGCGCGAGACTATCCGCGCCGCCGCTCACGGTTCCGCCCGCGACATCAGCGAAGCCATCACCGATGCGGTCGCCGGATTCTGCGGCGTCCATTCGCAGGATGACGACATCACGCTGGTGGTAATCAAGGTGGTGTGAGGAGAAAAGGGGTCAGGAACCTTTTCTCGCGGCTGCGGACACGTTTCTCGATGTGGCAGAGAACTGTGCAGGAGAAAAGGTTCCTGACCCCTTTTCTCCTCACGGCGCGCCGTCGAAGCGTACCAGCGCGTATTCACGGCCCTGATGGACGACCGTCTCGAGCGGGGTGTACTGAAAGCCGACCTGGACTTCAAGCTCAGCGCGTTGCCGAGCCGTGACGACGAGCAAAGCTCCAGCCGGCGGAGGTGTTCCGGCAACGTCAAATGCGCGCACCGGCCGGTTCAGGTGGAAGAACAGCGACGACAGCTCTTGTCCGCCGGTCACCGGGCCGACCACCCACAGCGTGTTCGCCGCCGACACGTGCGGCGCAAACTGCCGCGCCATGGGTTGCAGCGTTCTTTTCGCCGCCCGTCGCGGACGCAGCGCAAGCGACTCGGTTAACGCAAGACAGACCCCGGCGGTGACCATAAGGACTGCCGTGCGGGACCGCCCCGTGCCGCGCGCAGCGCGCACGACGAGTGCGACGGCAGCCAGCGCTACAGCCAGCAGCAGCAATCGGTAGTACGCCGGCGTGCTGGGTGCCACAGCTACGGCGGCCACGGCGGCAAGCCCGGCGCTGATCAGGACGCAGCAGGTGGCGGTCAGTCGGCGGGCGCGCAGCCATTGGGCCGTGGCGGCGAGTCCCGCGCGCGCCGACATGCCGGCCACGATTCCTACCGGCGTGCACAGCGGCAAATAGTAGCGCGTCTCATGCGTCGGTACGGCCATGAATGCAAGGATGCCGGTGATCAGAAACGCCCACGCGGCCCGAAGCATGCGGCGCTCAGTGTCGTCTCTGGCGACAAATCGGCGGCCGGCCAGCGCCAGCGGAAGAAGCGCTGTCCAGGGCAGAAAGACTGCGGCGATGATCGCGGGCTTGGCGATGGTGAGCGCCACACTTCGCAGGTGCCACTCGGTTCCTCGAATGCGAGCTTCCTCAAACGCTTGGTCGAACACGATCGGCCCCCCGCGGGCGTATGCGCGCGAGACATACCAACTGCAAAGCACCGCGAACAGCGCGACGCCCAGCAGATGCTTCCATCCAAACAGGCACCGCAATCGACGGGTTGCCACCGCCGCGACGATCAGTCCCGGCCCGTACACCATCAGTGCCGGCAGACCCTTGGCCAGCGCCGCGGCGGCTAGCGCTAGGTAACCGAGCAGCCAGATGGCGATGTTTGGCCGCTTGCGGGCGAGGCAGTAGCAGGCACACGTCAGCGCGACGCCGACTCCCGCCGCCAGCGGCATGTCGAACTCGGCCAGGCGCAGCTTCTGGATCGAGAGCACGCCGGTCAGCGCGGCCAACGCGCACAGCGCGCCGGTGCCAGGGCCGCACACGCGCCCGACGAGCGCCAGGATGGCCAGGCCGAGCAGGAATCCGGATAGTGCGATGGGCAGGCGCAACGTCCACTCGTTCTCGACTCCCAGCAGCTTGGGGACATTACTATCACTGACGACATTGACCAGA
>CAZDTB010000004.1:0-28633 GCA_964508075.1 uncultured Planctomycetales bacterium | reverse complement strand
CAGTACACTAGTGTGGTGACTCGCAATAACTTTAACATGGGTGGAACGGGCGTCTCGCCCGTTGCAGCGACAGCCGAGACGCCTGTCCCACCCTGCATATGTTCAGCTTTCAACGCGTCACCACACTAGCAATCGCCTACTCGACACCTTTCCACGCCCACGCGCAGACAACTTGGTACGTAGATGGCGACGCGGATCCCCCTTACCTGGGTACGGCCGAAAACCCCTTCCTCACATTCCGGCAAGCTATCACCGACAACCAGAACCTGGCCGATGGCGATACCGTGTTGGTCGACGATGTTGACGAGTACCCCTACTGCTACAGGGGCGCCGACAATCGGGGCCTGACTATCAGCGACGTGATCACGGTGAAGAGCGCGAACGGTCCGACGAACTGCATCATCGACTGCCAGCAGAGTGACCGCGCCTTTTGGATTATTACCTATTCGGGGGGAGTTACGCGCCTTGAGGATTTCACGATCGTTAACGGCTACAAGGCAAATGCGAACGGTGGAGCGATCAAGAATAGCGGCGCCGGTGAGTTCAGGATCACGAATTGTGTCTTCGAGGGCAGTTACGTAAGCGGGGGCGTCGATCTCGGGTATGGAGGCGCCATCTACAACTTGTCAGTTGACGGGGCGATCGTCAACTGCCAGTTTCATGAGAACGACGCCGAGAAGGGCGGCGCCGTGGCCAGCTTCCACGGCGAAGTAGACATCGTCAACTGCTCGTTCACCGGAAACACGGCTACTACGTGGGCCGGCGCGGTCGACGGAGACTGGTACCACAAGGCCTCGCTCACGAATTGTCGCTTCAGCGGCAACCGCGCTCCTTATGGGGGCGCCATTTCGTCTGGTTACGACTGCGAGCTGACATTCATAAATTGCACGATGACCGGGAACCGCGCGACAGAATCTGGTGGTGCGATTTTTTCTTCTGACTGCAACGACGTGCTGGCGAACTGCATTCTATGGGATAATGAGGTGCCGGATCCGGATGGCGAAGGCCCGCAGATCTTCCTGGCAGACGCCTCTACCATGACTGTCGACTGCAGCGATGTCGAGGGTGGTGAGGAGGACGTATACATCGATGACCCTAACGACAGCGTACTCGACTGGGGCGAGGGCAACATGAGCAGCAATCCACTGTTCGATTCGCCGGGCTACTGGACAGATCCACAGAGTACCCCGACCGATTGGACGGATGATGTCTGGGTGGACGGCGACTATGAGATATCGGATCCGGACACTCCGGTCTTGGACGCCGGGGACAGCGACGCCGATTTGTACGACCCCGACCTCGATGGGAACGATCGCGTTCAGCATTGCGAGGTCGATATGGGCGCTTACGAAATCGAGGAGTGTGACTCCGACCTCGACTGGAGTGATGACGTCGACATCGCCGACCTCGCGCAGTTGCTCGGTAGCTACGGCGAGACCAGCGGTATGACATACTGGGACGGCGATCTGGACTGTGATGGTGACGTCGATCTGGCCGACCTGGGGGAGCTGCTCGGACACTATGGTAATGTCTGCGCCGGTGACAGCGAAGGCGGCGGGGGCGGCGGAGGGGAGGAAGACGCCGGAGGTTATGTCGACGTTTCCGTGGTGCCGTATGACACGGGCGGTTACAAGGGCGGCGGGTTCAACGGCGAGGTCGATCACTTCGTCTTTGACCTGAAGATCGAGGTGGGCGACCCGAACAAGGACGACTGGATCGTGACCGGGGCCGTGCTCGACGCGTCCAACGACGCGACCTTCCGACTCTCCACGACGGCGACGACGCCCGACCAGTATGCGACGTTTGTCGCCGCCCCGTGGACCAGCCTGCCGGGCAGCGCGACCGCCGACGTGGTGGGGGCGTACGACCCGCCGGACCCGAACGAAGTGTTCACGACCACCGATATCAACCTGGGCTGGTACGACAGGGTCAGCTCGAACGACGGACCGGCGACGGTGATGCGGCTGGTGATCGACGTGAGCGAGGTCGAGGGCGCGGACGTGTCCGAAGGCTTCGGCAGCGTGTACTTCTCGACCGGCGGGCCGACCCAGCAGGAGGATATCCTCGTCGCCGACCTCGCGTCGGGCACCTCCACCGCGGATTTGGCACCGGCCCTGAAATCACTGTCCGGAGAGTTTTACGTGAAGGGAGAATAGAATTTCGGCGTAGAATTGGTGGTTGCTCGCGGACAGTAGCGGCCGGGCCCCGTACCGGCCGAGAACACGGGGAAAACGCTCTTTCCAACGACGTCCGGTACGGGGACCGGACGCTACATGACTCTAGTGGCGGACTGCTGCGCCCAATCCATTGCCATCCTTGAATTCCGTGAGCCGTTTGTGGGGGGTGGCGCGTCTGCGCGTTTAGGCTGACGGTAGGACAATCGCCACGGCCCCGAGGGCGGGTGTGAATGAGTGTGAGCGTTTTGGCCAGCGACGTGGTCATCGACGGCGGCGTGGCGACGGACGACGTTGCCGCTCTGGAGGCGGCCTTTGACCGCTGTAGCCGCTCGATCTATCGCTACATCGTGGTGCGGGTAGGCGATGCGCACCTGGCGGACGATCTGATGCAGCAACTATGGCTGCAGGCGCGCAACAGCGGGGCCAGCGTTCCGGAGGATGAGCTCGAATTCTGGCTGCGCGGCATCGCAAAGAACCTGGTGCGGACGCACTGGCGACGGCAGGCTCGGCGGCCGGCGAGTCTGCCGCTGGCTGATCCCGGATTGGCCGGCGAGTTGGCGGGTCGGTTGGCCCGTGAGGAGCTGCCCGCGGAATCCCTCGAACGGAAGGAAGTCCGCGACCAGTTGTTACTGGCGATTACAGCGTTGGCCAGCGAAGACCAGGAACTGATCGTCGAGCATTATTTTCACGACCGCTCGCACGCCGAACTGGCCGCCGAGCACGGGCTGAGCCCGCGGGGCGTCGAGGGGCGACTGTATCGCGCCCGGCAGGCCTTGCGGGAGAAGCTCAAGAACGCGACGTAGCAGCGGACCAACTGACGGGAGTGTTCGAAGAGGGCTCGAACCATGGCCGACCAAGAGAATCGCGAAGATCGGTTGGCGGATCAGAACCTGCGACTGATCGGCCGGCGGCTGAGATTGCCCCCCGACCCGACGCCGCAACAACAAACAGTCTGGAAGCGGGAGCCCATGTCTTCTGCCGCGGAGCACCTTGAGCACCGCTCCTTTCCCGCTCGCGGGGCGCGCTTCGTCCGCCGACACCGGCTGCTAACCGTCGCGACGTCAGCCATCGCCGCGTCGATCGTGCTGGCAGTGCTGCTGGTGACGCCGCGCGGCGCGATTGTCGAGGCGAGCATGATTCTGAGCAGTCTGCGGCAGACGCTGCTGGACGGCTTCCAGATGAGCTTTGAAAACATCGGCGACGAGGGTGTGTACGTCGACGGGCAGGTGATCGTGGCGCTGCGACCGGTGGCAGGAGCCGGGCTGGCGACGGCAAGGGCGGTCGATGCATCCGAGCTGGAGGTTGGGTCGGTCTATGCCCAGGCCCATCTTCGAGGTGACGATTCCGATGAGAACCGGGTGGGGTTGGATTTGCAGGCCATCCTGGCGCTCAGCGACAAATCGCAGTGGGCGTACCTGAAGATGGCGGGGCTGCCCGACAAGATGCTCGAAGACGAGCCGCTGGCGTGGGTGCTGGTCGGCCTGACCGGCGGCGGCTTGCTGCTGGACCTCGACGGGATGCGCGCGCTGCTCGATCCGGAAGGCGGGGAAGGTCTGGAGAAGCCCGCACCCAGCCGGCAGCAGGAGGCGGCCGCTGTCCACGGGCGTCCCGGACGTGATGCGCCCGCCCAGAACGACATCGCCCAGTTGGTGAAGGACTTCCTGGTCGGCCGGGCCGGGGCCGAGCAGATCGACCGGATGCTGGTACTGATCGCGCAAACGGCCCGCGCGGTCAGCCTAGCGGAAGTCGAGCCCGGGCTGCACGTGTTGACGGTCCGCGAGTTCAAGCTCGATGCGATCGCGGCCGACGCCGCCCAACTGGCCGACATGACTCTGGAGGTTACCTATCGCGAGGGCCGCGGGATCGAGTCGGCCGTGCTCGAGCACATCGGGCGGTACGACGGCACCCTCCGCCTCTCACCGATCAATGGCTACCTCGACCAAGGCCTGTTCGACAAGCGGAACGTGGCTCGCCCGGGCGTGACGGCTGTTTGGGATGTGTCCTCGTTGAAGCCGCTGCTGAAGCGTTTGCTGGCCCGGAGCGATTGATGGGCGTCTTGTTTACACCTCGGGCTCAGACGGTCAACCCGGCCGTGGCATCCCGTCAGATTACTTGATCGGACTCTCGATATCGGTGTGGAATTCTGGGAACTCGCCGGTGACGACGCCGAGCTCTCGCAGCGCGAGCCAGGCCGCCTTCTGCTCAGCTTCCTTCTTGTTCGGGCCCCAGGCACCCGAGAATTGCTGCGCTCCGACGGTGACGGCGATCTCGAAGCACTTGGCGTGATCGGGACCCTTCTCGTCAAGCAGCTCATAGACCGGGGTGGCGCGTAGACGCCGTTGAGCGTACTGCTGTAACTGCGACTTGAAGTTGTACTGGTGGTCGGAGTACGTGGCCGTGCTGATTTCCTCCGCCATCTGCGTGAGAATGAACTTGCGGGCCGCTTCGAGCCCGCCGTCGAGGTGAATCGCGGCGATGATCGACTCGAGCACGGCGGCGGCGAGCGAGCGCGGCAGGTGATCGTCGGGCTCCATCCCCTGCCCGAGCGTCAAGGCCTCAGGCAGCTGGAGCTGATCCGCGACCCGCGCGCAGACCCGTCGCGAGACGACCGCCGACTTGATCTTGGTCAGATCTCCTTCGAGCGCCTCGGGCAGGCGTTCGTAAAGGTCCTGGCAGATGACCAGGTCGAGGACGGCGTCGCCGAGGAACTCGAGCCGCTCGTTGCTGTCGCGGCGGGAGTCGGCGGATGAAGCGTGTGTCAGAGCCACTTTGAGCAGGGAGAGATCGCGGAATTCGTAGTTGAGGCGCTCCTGGCACTTCCGGAGCACGGTGGAGCTTTTGGACATAATGAGCGGGCCCGCGATTCTGGCCGGCGTCGCAAGGCGTCCCGATCGGGGGCGCGTTGCGTCAGCGGCCGCTGGCAATCCAGCACGTTAAACAAATTCACCGTCGTCCGACGGTGCTAACCACAGCTATCACTATACCACTTTATCGGCAGAAAATGGGGCCTGGATTTGGCCGGCGAGGGGGCCCAAGCTCTCTTGGCATGCCGGGGCTCGGCCCGTATACTGTGGGGTTCGTATATCTGGAGAACGGTTATGTCGATCGACCGATCGCTGCGCATTCAAAGCTCGCTGGCGCGGCACCGGAATGTGCTTACGCGGGCGGAGCGGATCCAGCTCCTGATGGAACGCGAGTGGGACCAGTCGAACGGGGCCCTTGGGCTGCCGAAGATCGCCCACCGCAAGGCCAAGGCCGGCAAGAAGAAGGATGACACCGAGAAGGCCGCCGCCACCGCCGCCGAGCCCGAAGCCGAAGCGTCGAAGTAGGGTGGTGGTGATCTTGGCGCGCCCGGTAGAGGGGAACGTGCCGATCGCGCCCCCGCCCCCCGGGGCAACGGGGATCATGCCCGCGGCGTGATGCTGCCGGCCGCCGGCCGCCACCCCAAATCACCAAGATTTTCGGACCGGAACTTTGGGGACGTCCCGAACCGAACGGAAGCGGGTGCGTACAGGCAGGGGGCTGCTCCCGCCGGGGGCCGGTGCCGTGCGGTTGACAGGCCGTTGTTAGTGTATATATTCCCGATAGTTACGATCTTGGTGGGCCTTGGTAAGCAGGCGCCCTCGTTTCTCTCATACCATCGATAACGACGGTGAAGCATGGTGCATGATCACTTATCGCTCCAGGCGGAGACCGGTCGGGCAAACGTCCGGCTGATCGCCACGCTGCTCGGCGGAGTGCTTGTTCTGAGCTCATTTGTGGCTCAGTTGGTTTTTCCAGCCAGCACGGCATTGCACGGCGGAAGCCCGGCGAGCTTCTACCGTGACACCCTGGCGGCGGTCGGGGCGCTGCTGCTGGCGATCCCGCTGTGGATTCACGCCTTCAGGTGCCTGCTCTCCGGGCACATGCACATGGACGAGCTGGTCGCACTGGCGATTCTGGCGGCGTTTGCGATCGGGGAGTATCAGACGGCTGGTGTCGTCGCGTTCTTCCTGTTACTAAGCACGCTGATCGAGTCGCGGACGGCCTTGGGAGCCCGCGCCGCGATTCAGGACCTCATGCGATTGACGCCCACCAAGGCCCGTCGGCTCCGGGAGCAAGGCGTCGAGGAAGAGGTCGAGGCTCACAATCTGAGTCCGGGCGACATGATTGTGATCCGGCCCGGCGACAACATTCCCGCCGACGGCGTGATCACCAAGGGGCATTCGACCATCAACGAAGCCAACATCACCGGCGAGTCGCTGCCCGCGGAGAAAGAGGAGGGTGAGGAGGTCTTCGGCGGGACCAGTAACGTCACCGGTGCGCTCGAGGTCAAAGTGACCAAGGCCGGGCCCGACACAACCCTGGGGCGCGTGCAGGATCTGATCCTCGACGCCGAACGGACGAAGATTCCGCTGATGCGGCTGATTGACCAGTACTCGGCGTGGTATACGCCGATCACGCTGATGCTAGCGGGGGTCGTGTGGTTTTTCACGCGCGACATGAAGATCACGATCTCGATTCTGGTGATCGCGTGTCCGTGCGCGCTGATTCTGGCGACGCCGACGGCGATCGTGGCGGCGCTCTCGGCGGCGGGACGGCTGGGGGTCCACATCAAGGACGCCGGCAACCTCGAATGGGCCAGCAAGTTGACCGCGATCGTCTTCGACAAGACCGGGACGCTGACGACCGGAGAATTGGCGGTGACGCGGCTGATGCCCGCTCCGGACCTCGATCCGGCCGAGTTGCTGAACGTCGCGGCGTCGGTCGAGAAGCTGAGCACGCACCCGGTGGCGCGGGCCATCCGGACAGTAGCCGAGAAGGCCCGGGTTCAGTTGCAGGAAGCCACCGCGTTTGAGGAGGTTGCCGGCAAGGGCGTCAAGGCGAAGCTTGGCGGACAACAGGTGCTGATCGGTCGACAGGCTTGGGTGCGCGAACTGGGGGCCGATCTGAGCAACCTCTCAGACGAGAAGTACCAGGAGCCCGAGGGCCTGAGCACGCTGTACGTCGTGCAGGGCGGCCGCTGCCTGGGCTGGATCGGCTTGGAGGACCGCACGCGGCCCGAAGCCAAACAGGCGCTGGCGGGACTGCGGAAGCTGGGCATTCGCGATCTGATCATGGTGACCGGCGACCGCTGGTCGGTGGCCCGCCGCGTCGCGAAGGAGATGGGCTGCTCGGATGTGCAGGCCGAGGTACTCCCGCGCGACAAGCTGGCCCTAGTGGGGGCGCTGAAAGAGAAAGGGCATACGGTCGCGGTGGTCGGCGACGGGGTGAACGACGCGCCCGCTCTGGCCGCCGGAAACCTCGGCATCGCCATGGGCGCCGCCGGCAGCGACGTCGCGATGAACAGTGCCAGCGTGGCGCTGATGAGCAGCGATCTGCAACGTCTGCCGTTTCTGGTCGGGCTCAGCCGAGCAACGACCAAAGTGATCTGGCAGAACCTGATCTTCGGGGTGGCGTTTATCCTGGCCGGCGAGATTGCGATCATCTTCAAGCTGGTTGGGCCGATGCTGGCGGCCTTCCTGCACTTGCTGGCCTCGACGATCGTGGTGTTCAACAGTGCCCGGATGGTGCGGTACGGCGAGCACATTGCCGCATTCCGACCGGAACTGCGGGAAGCGGAACCACTTGCCGGCGCGGGTCACGTGGCGTTGCAGCCGGTCGGATAGAGGCGCGGATCATGCGACGGATCATCCGGCCAGGAGCAGTTTCGTTCGCGGGTCGCGCGTCAGCCCACTTCGCGCGTCTGGAACAGCGCCGCGCCGAAGCTGAGAATGCCCAGCGAATAGAGGACGGCGTACGCGGCGACGCGGGCAACATGCGCGGGGCGGATGGCGAGCTGTTGCGTGATTGCGTCGCCGAGCCAGAAGAACTGGAAGTTCGGCAGGGCCCGGTAGCAGATCTGGCCGAGCAGCGTGTCCTGGGCCTGCGAGCCACCGAAGTAGTAGTCCGAGAGCAGCCCGAGCACGAACACCGCCGAGCAGAGAATCAGGGTGACGACCTGGCTGAAGCGTGTGCTCAAAGCGACGGCGAAGGCGGTCAGGATCATGATCGCCAGGAAGACCAGCGCAACCGCGAAGGCCAAGCTGGCAGGCGGGATGATCTCCTTGTACCCGAAACTCGTCAACGGAGATTGCGGGTTCCATTCCTTGTCGAAACAGAGGATCACGGCCAGGGCCACCGTCGTCAACGGAACGACCCAGGCGGTCAGCGTGGCCGAGAAATGCCAGTTGTAGACATAATTGCAGAACAGGGCGGCGATCAGGCTGATGGCCACTACCGCCGGACCGAGCATCAGCACGGGCTGGTCCCACTTGTCGGAGGCCCGCTCCATCACGCCATGGCGGACGGTCATGACGAAGACCAGCGCGAGGAAGTAGTAGGCGATCAGCAAGGCCCCGGCCACGCCCATGTATTTGCCCAGAAAGAAGACCGGTCGGCTGACCGGCTTGGAGACGACAGTCAACACGGTGAAGCTCTCGATTTCGCGCGTGATCACGCCGGTGGCGCTGAAAACGCTGGCGAGCAGACCGTAGAGCAGCAGCGTCGCGAGACAATTGTCGACCAGCATCTTGGTGTCGCCGCCCGATTCCAGCGTGAACGCCGACAGCGTCGGGCCGAAGAAGATCATCCAGACCGCCGCCACCCACATCAGGATGCCGAAGATCGGCTGGCGGATGGTTTCGAGGAAGGTGTTGGCGGTGATGGCGTAGAGTTTTCTACCCATGGGTATTATCCGGTGTTCCGCGGAAACCGGCGCGCTGCTTCGGGTCGTCGAGGCGCTCGCCAGCCAAAACGGCAATTATGCACCGCCCGGTCGCGGCGTACAACGCTGAGTACGACGGCCGACGGCCCGGGGTTCGGTCCGGCGGCTCGGATGCAAGGATGGTGAGGTGAGACGTGGCTGAGACATCACATGCACGTGCCCGACGAGCGGCTCTGGCCGGACTGGTGCTGCAACTCATCACCGCCTTGGCGGCCTTCGGACTGAGTCGCTGGATCGGGTCCACCGCCCTGGAAATGCTGGCGGTCTACCTGGCCGGCGGGATCCCGATCTGGTTCACCGCGCTGCTGGTCTTCCGTCAGCACGAGCTCGCCGCCCTGGAAGCGATGGACCTCGAGGAATTGCGGCGGGAGCGGCAAGCGACCGGCGGCGGGGAGGCGATCTTCGACCGGGAGGGCTCCGGCGGGCTGGGCTTCATGGTCGCCAAGGCACGCCTGGAGTGGATGCAGCGTTGGCTGATCCCGGTTTTCGGGTTGCTGACGGCGGCATACCTGATCGCGATCGGTGCGCTGTCCTGGGTCGTGCTGACCCGGCGTGACGAAATCGACTGGCCGACGCTGACGACAGTCGAGATCGGCCTGGTGCTCGTCCCACTGGTGATGCTGTTCCTGTTCTTCTTCTCGCGCTACGCCTCGGGCATGGCGCGGGTCGTCGGGTGGCAACTGCTGCGCGGCTGCGGCTCGTACATGCTCGGCAACGCGGTGGTAGCGCTGGCGGTCATCGTCGCGCTGGGCGGCTACAAGAAGGACTTCGTGGCCTGGGAGTACTACCTTGCCTTCGCGATCCCGGTCGTGATGGTGGTGCTGGGTGTCGAAACGCTGATCAACTTTCTGCTCGATATCTACCGCCCGCGCTCGCCGGGGGTCGAGCCGCGGGCCTGCTTTGACAGCCGACTGCTGGGGTTGATCTCGGAGCCGGGCGGGATCGCGCACAGCCTGGCGGAGGCGATCAATTATCAGTTCGGCTTCAAGGTCTCGCAGACCTGGTTCTATCAGTTATTGCAGCGGTGGGCAGTACCGCTGGTGGTGATCGGGGTGCTCGCGGTCTGGCTCCTGAGTTGCTTAGTCGTGGTGCAACCCTACGAGCACGCGATCATCGAGCGGTTCGGACGGCAGATCGATCCGGAGCAACCGCTGGGACCGGGACTGCACTGGAAGTGGCCGGCGCCGATCGATATCTCCCGCAAGTACAACACCGACCAGTTGCACGAGTTTTATGTCGGCTACCGCGACTTCGATCAGCCCCTGCGCGACGAGGAGGCCGATCCGAGCAAGTCGGTGATCGAGCTGTGGACCGACCGCAAGCACGGCGGGCGGATCCACTTCGACTTCATCATCGCGCCCACGCCCAGGGAGGAGTTCGAACGGCAGGCTGGTGAGGCGTTGTCGCGGGTGGTGGAAGCGGACGAGGGGTCAGCGGCGGACGAGCGCGCCGCGCAACATCTGGTCCGGATGTTGACGGTGGTGCAATACAAGATCGAGCCAGCCGGGCTGGTGCACTTCACCCAGCAACTGGAGGACCCCCACGCCATCCTTCGCAAGATCGCCTGGAACAAGGTCGTCCAGTTTGCGGCCTCGAGCCATATCGACCATCTGATGGGTAAGGCGCGCGACGAGGGAGGCAAGACGCTGCTTCGGCGGATCGCCGAGCGGGCGCGGGAACTCGAGCTGGGGCTGAGCGTGAAGTTTGTCGGCATCCTCCAGGTGCACCCCACGCAGCAGGTGGCCGAGGCATTCCGCGGCGTGGTCACCGCCCAGCAGGAGAAGATCGCCGAGATTCGCGAGGCAGGCGTGAAAGAAAACGAGATTCTCTCGCAGGTAGCGGGTGACAAGCGCAAGGCGATCGCGTTGGCGCACGCGATCGATCAGGTGCAGAAGAACGAGCTACTGCGCGGCGACCTCGAACGCCGAATCCGGGAGCGCGGCGCAGCCGCCCCCCAACAGCTCCCCGGCCTCGAAGCGCTGCGCCCAAGTATGATCGCGCGGCTCGAGGCGCAGTGGCGGCTCGAGCTGGATCGACAGGAGCTTGACCGCATCAGGAAGGACTTCGAGTTGGGGCTGGGCGGGAGCCTGCGGGATCAGGCCCAGGCCGAACAGGCCGTGCAGGCCAGCGTTGAGACCCTCGCGCGAGGCGAGGCGGCCCTGGAAGTGGCCGTGGCGCCGGGCCGGGCCGAGTTGCTCAAGGATTACGATTCGGAGACCGCCGAGGCGTTGCTCGAATGGGCCGGAGTACTGGTGGCCTTGGAGTTCTGGAACGAACAACTGGAGCAGGATCTCAGCGGGCTGGAGGGCGAGGCGGCGGTCATTCTGGCCAAGGCCCAGGCGCAGCGCTGGGAGCTGGAAATGCGGGCGGCCGGCGAGGTCGCCCTGCTGCAGAACGAGCGTTACGCCTACGCGGCGGCGCCGAAGATCTATAAAGCGCGCAGCTACTTGCAGGTGCTGGTCGACGGCGTCAAGGATGCCCGGAAGTACTTCCTGGCGTTCGAGCCGGGCAATCGGGACGTGCATATTCGGCTCGAGACCCAGGAGCAGGCCCAGCCGGATATCGTGGACATGCCCACTAGCACGGGACCGTAAGCTGACCGGCCCGACCAGTCGGGCCCAACGATGAATCGTGTCGAGGTGCTTTGATGAAAAGGATACCCCTTCCGACCATGGTCACAGCGATCGTCCTGGTCTTGATCCTGGCCACCTATTCGATCACGTATCAGGTGCGCTTTTCCGAGGCAGCGGTCAAGGTGCGCTTCGGCAAGCCCAAGGACGTGGTCACCAACCCCGGGCTGAAGCTCAAGTGGCCGTACCCGATCGAGACCGTCAAGAACTACGATATACGCTTGCGCGTGCTCGACACCCCGGAGACGGAAATCAAGACCGTCGACGCCCAGAACGTGATCGTCGGCTGCTTCGCGATCTGGCACATCAAGGATCCGCTGCTGTTCTTCATCACCGTGCCGGCAGAACACACCGCCGAGGACAAGCTGCGCGACCGCATCAACGAGTCACGCGCCAAAGTGATCGGCCAGCACAACTGGTCGGACTTCGTCAACCTTGACACCAAGTTGGTGGAAGAACGCTACGCGCAGATCGAGCGGGAGATGCTGGAAGACTGCCAAGCTGGAATCGAGAAGGATTACGGCGTGAAAGTACAGCGGGTCGGCATCTGGCGGGTTTCGTTGCCGGAAGAGGCGACCGACAGCGTCCAGAAGTCGATGAAGCAGGAGCGTAACCGGATGGCGGCGCGCTACCGGGAGGAAGGCGAGTCGTTGAAGGAAGCGATCATCGCCCGGGCGGACTCCCAGAGCAAGCAGATCCTCGCGTTCGCGGAGCGCAAGGCGAAGGAGCTCGAGGCGGCGGGGGTGAAGGCTTCGCAGCGCATCTTCGAGCAGATTGCCAAGGAGGACACCGAGTTCTTCATCTGGTTGCGCTGGCTCGAGGCAATGCAGGTGGCGCTTGCGCAGAAAACCACGATTTTTCTCGACAGCAATAGCGAGGTTTTCAAGCGCTTTTCCGAGCCGCCGACCGAGTCCATGCTGAGCCAGGAGTGATCGAGGTGTCACCGATGTCGCGTCATCATCGCCGTTATGACCACGCCGAGACGCCGATCGGCGGCGCGGCGCCACCGCCCGAGGTCGATCCGGCTCAGGAGTCGCTCAGCCAGGCGCTCAAGGCCGGGTTCAACGTGCTGCGGCTGATCATCGTGGTGCTGTTAGTGGCCTATTTCCTGTCGGGCTGGTTCCAGGTCAATCCCGGAGAGCAGGGGTTGATCGCTCGCTTTGGCAAGCTGCGCATCAACCAGGACAGCGCGTCCAAGTACGCAGACACGCCGGTGTTCGGCGAAGGCTGGCATTGGTTCTGGCCTGATCCATTCGACGAGAAGATCCGCATCTCGGGGCAACCCTACAAGCCGACGATCTACACGTTTTGCTTTCCGCTCGAGGAGGAGAATCTCCGAAGGGAACTGAGCGACCTCAACATGGCAGAGATCGCGCCGCACGTCGACAAGCTCAAGCCGGGGGTCCACGGCGCGATGCTCTCGGGCGACCGGAACCTCTCGCACGGCCTGTTCGCGATCGAGTACCGCATCGACAACGCGGCAGCGTTCGTGCAGAACGTCGGCGAGACCCCGGAGGTGTTCGAGAAGCTCTTGCGCCGACTGGCGGAGAACGCGATCGTGCGAACGGTGGCCGGAATGCCGGTCGAACGCGTGATCCGCACGCAAACCGACGCCGTCCTGGGGGACTTCACGCTGGCGGTCAAGCGGCGACTCAGCGCGGAGCTGGCGCAGCTCGAGACCGGCGTGGCGGTCGTCAACGTCGAGGCCAAGACCGTCGAGCCGGGCAAGGTGCGGGAATCCTTCCTGGCCGTTTCCAATGCCAAGAGCGAGCGGAAGGAAAAGGAGAGCAAGGCCGAGCAGGAAGCCAACAAGATCCTGAGCAAGACGGCCGGCCCGCGCAAGAGACGCGATGCTCTGCTCGGCGAGATCGGATACGAACCTCTGCTCGCCGCCATCAACGCCTACGGCGCCGCCCAGGCCACCGGGGCGGACGAGGCCCGGCTGGAGGGCTTGCGGCTGGAGATCGACCGGCAGCTCGAGCAGGCCGAGGGCGAGGTGGCGATTCGCCTGCGGCAGGCGGCCTCGCGCGCCAACGAGATCCGCGAGCGCGTCCAGCAGGAGTACCGCCTGTTCGTCGATTACCGCGATACGTATCGCAAGTACCCGGAGCTGACCGCGGTGCGCCTGTGGGTGCGGATGCGCGACGCGATCCTGGCGAGTGAGCAGAACGAGGTTTTCTTCGTGCCCGAGGCCAGCGAGATCGAGATCATCACCAACCGCGACCTGCAGCGGCGGATCGAGGCCGATCTGAAGCGCTACCAGCAGCGCTACAAGCCGGGCACGTAATGGATCGGCGGGAAGGATCGAGGCAGCCTGTGAACGACCACGCAGTGATTTCCGCGGTTGGTTTGACCAAGGTCTTTCGCGATTTCTGGCGCCGGGCCCGCGTTCGGGCCGTCAACGACCTCGATCTCGATATCCAGCCCGGCGAGATCTTCGGGCTGCTGGGGCCCAATGGCTCGGGCAAGAGCACGACCATCAAGATGATCCTCGGGCTGCTGCACCCGACGCGCGGGCGCGTCTCGGTTTTCGGGCGTCCCCCGGACGACGTGCGCATCAAGAACCGCATCGGGTATCTGCCCGAAGAGTCGTATCTGTATCGATTCCTCAATGCGCGCGAGACGCTCGAGTACTACGGCGCGCTGTTCCAGCTTCATCGCCGCGAACGCCGACGCCGCACCGAGGAGTTGCTCGAGATGGTGGGGCTCAAGTCGGCGGCCCGCCGACCGGTGGGCGAATACTCGAAGGGCATGGCTCGGCGGATCGGCCTGGCGCAGGCCCTGATCAACGATCCCGACCTGCTGATCCTCGACGAGCCCACCAGCGGGCTCGACCCGATCGGTGCGAAGCTCGTCAAGGACATCATCGTCCGACTCGGCCAAGAGCATCGCAAGACGATTCTGCTTTCGAGCCACCTCCTGGCGGACGTGGAGGAAGTCTGCGACCGCGTGACGATTCTGTTCGGCGGGCGGCAACAGGTCGCCGGGCAGATCGAGGACGTCTTGAGCCGCCGTGACAAGATCCAGTTCACGTGTGATCGCCTCTCAGATGAGACCGTGCGTGAGCTTGCGCGGGTGGTCGAGCAGCGCGAGGGCAAGGTCCTGACGGTGGACACGCCGCGCGAGCGGTTGGAGACGCTGTTCCTGCGGATCGTGGAAGAGGCGCACGCGGCGCAGCTCGAGACGGCGGGGACGGCTCCGGTGGGCGAGATCGCCGGTTTTCTGGGTGAGCAGGAAGCGGGCCGGGCGGTCTTGGATTCGCTGGTGCGAACCGAGCCGGTGGAAACCGAAGCCGCGGCGCAGCCCGCCCCGCCGACCCAACCCGATGAGATCGATCAGGGTGTTCTCGGCAACCTGATGCGGGCCGCGGCACCGCCCGAGGAGGGCAAGGACGAGGTGGTCACGGCGTCCGAGGAGTCGCCGGCACCGGCACCACCCCCGATGGGCGATGTAGACCGCACGGTGCTGGACGATCTGACGGATGAATCGCAGCGTGAAGACAAGGACGCGGGATGAAACCCATCCTGGCGATCGGCCGGCTGGCGTTCTGGGAGGGGATCCGGATGCGGATCGTCCTGGTCTTCATCGTCGTGCTGATCTTCGTGGTCCTGCGACTACCGTTCGCGTTGCGCGGAGATGAGACGCTCGCCGGTCGCTTGCAGACATTTCTCTCGTACTCGCTGGGCGCGCTGAGCGTGTTCATGAGCCTGGCGACCGTGTTTCTTTCCTGCGCGACGCTGACCAAAGAGATTCAGGAGTGCTCGCTGCACCTGGTCGTGACCAAGCCGGTCTCCCGATTCCAGATTCTGGTCGGCAAGTGGCTGGGGGTGAACGCGCTGAACGTGCTGATGGTGATCCTCTCGGGGCTGGTGATCTACGGTTTCGCGGTCTTCATCAAGTCGCGGCCGGAGCAGTTCACGCGCGACCGGGTCAAGCTGGACGAGGTAATCTGGACCGCTCGCGTGGCGGGGCGACCCACCGAGCCGGACTTCCATGGTAACGCACGCCGGTACGTCGAAGAGCTCGCCGCCCAGGGCCGGGAGTTCACGCAGGGCAAAGAGGTGGCGATCCGGCAGCGCGCCCAGGAGGCGCGCGAGGACTGGAAGCGCGTTCCGCCGCTCGGGTACCAGGTCTACGAGTTCGAGGGCCTCGCGCCGCCGCAGAGCGGTGAGACGGTTTACCAGGTGCGTTTCAAGGCCCAATCGGTCCCGGTGGGCGTGAATGACCAGCTGCGCATCACCTGGATGCTGCTCAACCCGGAGACCGGCGCGCCGCTGGCGCGGCTCGATACGGATGAGCGCTCCTCGGTTCGGCACCAGTTTTTGGTGCGGGCGGGGGTGGTCAAGAACGGCAAGGCGGCGATCGCCGTCGTCAATCCGCCCGCAAACCGGCGGGAGTCGATCTACTTCGAGAGCGACGACGGGCTGGAGATTCTCTACAAGGTCGGCAGCTTCGAGATGAACTTCACCAAGAGCCTGCTGCTGATCCTGTTTCGGCTGGCATTCCTGAGCGCCGCCGGGTTGTTCTTCAGCACTTTCGTCTCGTTCCCGGTCGCCTGTTTCTGCGTGCTGACGATCTTCATGTTCTGTCTGGGGATGCCCTGGTGGCTCGAGTCGATCGGCGCGAACCTGAAGCGCATCGACCCGCAGGTCGACCCGTACGGGCCCTTCGGTCCGGCGGTGCGGATGTTTCTGGTGCCGCTGCTGACCCTCCTGCTGCCTGATTTCATGGCCTATGATGGCGTGGGGCGACTGATCGACGGGTACGCCATTCCGATCGGTCTGATGTGGCGCAGCGCGGCCCACACGCTGATTTACGGGGTGGTGCTGCTGGTGCTGCCGGGCTGGTTGATCTTCCGCAGTCGGGAGATTGCGGAGACGATTGTATAGTATCTTTTGGGGACGGCGGCGGCGAGGCGTGTTGACGCCCGCACGACCGTGTATCGAATGTTCAGGACAACGCCGCGATGCCGACGCGCATGACACAGCTTGTCGCCTTGCTGGGGTGTGGCGCCCTGATCCTGGTCGCGTCGGCCTTCACTCCTGGGATCAACGCGGGCCGCAGGTCGCTCAACATGTACGGCACCGAGGCGGTGACCGAAAACGCTCCGCCGGAGTATGCCTTCGCGATCCAGGCTTTCGGGGCCTTCCGGGGCCTGATTACGAACATCGCGTTCATCCGGGCCGAGGAGTACAAGCGTGACGGGCGCTATTACGACGCGATGCAGCTCGCCAGTTGGATCTGCAAGCTCCAGCCGCGGTTTCCGTCGGTGTGGGAGTTCCAGTCGTGGAACATGGCGTGGAACATCTCGGTCACGACCTACACGCCGGAGGAGCGTTGGAGCTGGGTTTACAACGGGGCGAAGCTGATCCGCGACGAGGGGATCCGCTACAACCCACGAGCGATCAACCTGTACCGCCAACTCGCCTGGATCTTCGTCAACAAGATGAGCGAGACCACCGACGAGTACCACATGACTTACAAGCGCGAGTGGGCCTACCGCATGCACCTGGTGCTGGGGGCACCCCCCGATCCGCTCGGTGAATACCGGCCCGGTCAGCCGTTTGAGAAGCTCGACCGGGGCATCGGCGACGACCTTCTGGCGCAGGCGGCCCGCCGCCAGGGGATCGAACGCCGGAAGATGTGGCACGATCCGAACGACCCGGACGAGCCGGAGTTCATCAAGCCCGAGGACGTGCTCGTCAAGGAAGAGCGCCCGCTGGAGTACGAGATCGCGAAGAAGGCGGCTCACGAGTGGATGACCCAGATCGCCGAAGCGCCCCAGACGCTGGAGCAACTCTACCAGGCCAGCCCGGAATCGCGCGAGCTGGTCGCACAGTTGCGTCAGGTCGGCGTGCGGATCAGCGACGACAAGCTGAACGAAGACGACTATTGGCGCGAGGAGGGTTTGGCGTTCACATTCTTCCAGCCCTACCGCCGGCTCGACGACCCGGTCGCCCTGCTGGCGCGCGTCAGAAAGCAGGATGAGCAGGCGCCGGCAGACAAGCAGGCTGAGAAGCTGCGGCGTTTCGACCAGATCGTTCGCGTCAGTGAGCAGCGTCCGGAGGTGCAGGCGCTGCTGCGGTTTCTGCAGCGCAAGGTGCTCATGGAAGTCTACAAGCTGGATCCGCACAAGATGACCGAACTGATCGCGACGTTCGGGCCGATGGATTGGCGGGTGGTCGACTCGCACAGCTTGTACTGGATTAACGAGGGCCTCATCGCCGGCGATGAGACCATCAGCAAGTTCGGAAACGACAAGGTCAACGCGGCGCGGCTGGTCTTCTTCTCGCTACACAATCTCTACCGCCGCAATCGGCTGGTCTTCGAGCCCTACTACGACAACATCGATCTTTCGTACCTGAACTTCAACCCCGACCTCAACTTTGTCGAGTCGATGCACCAGGCCTATCTCAACTATGGGAAGCTGTTCGATCCAAACCCGGAGGACACCGGCATCGGTGAGACCTTCCGCTCCGGCCACCAGAATCTCCTGACCGAGGCGATCTGTCTGCTGTACTACGCCGGGCGAGAGCGCGAAGCCGGGAAGTACTTCGAGTACCTGCGCAACAACTACAGCATCTCAACAACGGACACTTTCAATCCGATCTTCTCGACGCCGCTGGCGCAGTTCGTCCAGAACTACCTTCGGGAAAACATAGAGGGTTCAGCGGAGACGCGCAACACGATCACCGCGGCACTATCCCGTTCGTTCGACGAATTGGCGATGGGCAACCTGGCCCAGTACAACGCGCTGATCAAGAAGGCGATGGACCTGCACTCGAAATTCAACGAAGGCCGTATGGCCAAGACCACGGACAAGTTGCAGCTCCCGCCGTTCCGCGAGTACCAGGCCGATGTGTTGCGGGAGCGGCTCAAACGGCCGGCCATCACGCCGATGGTCACGCTGAACAAGGCCCGCTTGTGGCGCTACCTGCCACTGTATCTCAAGCACCCGGTGTACGATGAGCTGTTCGCGTGGCTCGGGCGGGAGTGCGAGGCGGTGGGCTTCGACGCTGAGCGGGCGTTTCCGGAGCCGCCGGGCATGGAGCAGTACCGAAAGGAAAAGGGCCGGCGTGGCCCGGAAGAGAAGGATGACGGCGTGGAGACGCCGGCCCAGCAGTACAGTTCGGTTCCGCCGGTGGGTTTAGGGGTCCGCCTGGCCTAGGCAGCCTGATTCTGCGCGCAGATCTTGCAAGATTTCTTCAGCGGCGCTTGACTTTACCCGATGATCGCAGCATAATCCTGGTGCTTTATAATTAAAGCACGCGGTTCGGCGATATTCGCCTTGAATGTCCAGTATACGGAGTTCTGAAGTGTCGCTTGCCCAGGCGCCTCGATGGTGTCCCGTTCGCGTCACCGGAATCCGCGGTGGGGGGGCGATCACGTATCGTCTTATGGAGATGGGACTTATCGAGGGCGCGCGGGTCGAGGTGCTCGGCTGCGCACCGTTCGGAGATCCGTTGCACGTACGCTTGGGCGACTACGAGCTGTCGCTGCGCCGCGAGGAAGCGGCGCTGGTTGATATCGTGAGTCTGTAGGTGGAAACCGGGCTTGGCACCCGCGTTGCCCCATTATGTCTCTTCCTCGCCAGCCTGAGGAGCCAAGGTCTGGTGGGGATCTTCCCCCCGGAAAACCAGTCGTGCGCAGTTCCGAATCCCGGCCCAGTCCCCCAGCCGGCGCCAAGCGCCAGCTGTTGGTCGCCCTGATCGGCAACCCCAACACCGGGAAAACGTCGCTCTTCAACGCCCTGACCGGCTTCCGACGGCACGTTGCGAACTACCCCGGCGTGACGGTCGAGACGGCGCGCGGCCGGGTACGGGGGACCGCCCCGCCGATGGAGCTGCTCGATCTGCCCGGGACATACAGCCTCGCGGCGATGTCGCCTGACGAGATGCTCGTCAGCAATGTCACCCGCGGGCGGCTGGAGGGGCACGCTCGGCCTGACGCGATTCTGGCGATCGTCGATGCCTCAAACCTGCCCCGCAACCTGTACCTCGTGAGCCAACTACTCGAGCTCGAATTGCCGATGGTCGTCGCCGTCAACATGATCGATGTGGCGCGCGGGCGCGGGATCGACGTGGATTGCGAACTGCTCTCGGAACGCCTGGGCGTGCCGGCCGTGCCGGTGGTTGCCACGCGGCCGAACTCGGTCACGCCGCTGCGAGAGGCGCTCGAACGCACAGTGGGTGAGCGCCGGTCGGCTGCGGGCGTGCAACTGCCGGAGGAGTTGGACGCCGAGCTGGCAACGTTTTGCACCCGGGACCGGACCGGTCCGCGGCGCGTCGAAGCCATCCGCATCCTGCTCGACCGCGACGGGTACGCCGAAAGGCAGTATCTGGCCGGCGGTGGTTCCGAAGAGGCGTTACGCCAGGCTCGCGCGCGGCTGGAAGCGGCCGGCATCGACGGACCCAAGCTGGAGGTGCAGGCCCGCTATCGTTGGATCAGCACCGTCCTGGACGGCGTGATCACCCGACCCGAGAAACCGGTGGTCACCTGGTCCGACCGTCTGGACCGCGTGCTGACGCACAAGGTCGGCGGAGCGCTGATCCTGCTGGCGGTCCTGTTCGTAGTGTTCCAATCGATATTCGCGTGGGCCGGACCGTTGATGGAAGGGATCGACCGGGCCTTCGGAGCGTTGTCCGAAGTCGTCGCGGGACTGCTCCCGCAAGGCGCGCTGCAAAGCGTGGTGACCGATGGGATCATCGGCGGCGTCGGTGGCGTGCTGATCTTCCTGCCGCAGATTCTGATCCTCTTTGCGTTCATCGCGATCCTCGAAGACTGCGGCTACATGGCGCGGGCGGCGCACATGAACGACCGCCTGATGCGTTCGCTGGGGCTGAGCGGGCGGGCGTTCATTCCGTTGCTGTCATCGTTCGCGTGCGCTGTGCCGGCGATCATGGGGACGCGAGCTATCCCCGACCGCCGCGAGCGCTTCGTGACGATTCTGATCGCGCCCTTCATGAGCTGCTCGGCGCGGCTGCCGATCTACGTGCTGCTGATCGGGGCATTCATGCCGGCGGCAAGGTACCTGGGCGGATGGGTTGGGTTGCACGGCCTGATCATGTTGGCGATGTACCTGGTGGGTGTGATTGTGGCGGTCCCGATCGCGTGGATGCTGAAGAAGACGGCGTTTGCCGGCCCCGCGCCCGGCTTCATGCTCGAGCTTCCCTCGTACAAGCTGCCGCGGCTGCGTGCCATTTGGCAGCGCACCTACCTGGCCGGCAAGGACTTCGTCGTTCGCGCCGGGACGATCATTCTAGTAGTCAACCTGGCCGTTTGGGCATTGGGGTATTTCCCGCGCGCCAACACGACGCTGGCCGCGATCGAGAAACGGGCGGCGACCGAGGCATGGGATGAGACCACGTTCGAGTCCCAACTCGCCGGGGCCTACGTACGCGAAAGCTACCTGGGTCGAATCGGGCGGACGATCGAGCCGCTGGTCAAGCCAATCGGATGGGATTGGCGGATCGGAATGGCGGTGGTGGCGTCATTCCCGGCCCGCGAGGTGGTCGTGGCCTCGCTGGGCACGATCTACAATCTAGGTGACGAGATCGAGGCAGAGTCCGAATCGTTGCAGCAAGTCCTGCAACGCGCCAAGTGGGATGACACCGGCCAGCCGGTCTTCACGCGGCCCGTGGCGCTATCAATCATGGTTTTCTTCGCGCTGTGCGCCCAGTGTGCCAGCACGCTGGTGGTGATCGGTCGAGAGACTGGCTCGTGGATCTGGCCAGTGTTGTCGTTCGTCGGCATGACCACGATCGCGTATTTTGCGGCGTGGGGTGTATCGATGGCGGGGCGGGCCCTGGGGCTGTGAGTAAGCCTGGGTAACCGGTCGGTGTGTGGTCCCCTGCGCAGGGTAGCACTTGCTCTGAAGCTGGCAGGTGGGAATTGGGCGCGGGCATCAGACAAGTCTGCACCTGGTCGTTACAATGACGCCGCTGTAACCGCGTATACGGGCCGGCGTTGCGCTGCTGGTCCGGTCGTCCGCACGAGTTGATTTCGCTGGGGTAAGCCGCGATGAAGTCACGTCGTCAGGATCTGGTGCTGGGGATCGTGGTATTGGTGTTTCTGGGTCTGTTCGTCGCGACGGTGCTGTTCGTGTATCCGTCCTTGGCCGGTGAGACGGCGGAAGTCATCGTTCGTTTCCGGCACGACGAGGGGCTGGCCCCGCTGAAGCCCGGCAGCCCGGTCATGCTGAGCGGCGCCCTGCAGGTCGGCAAGGTCACCGAGGTTCGGAAAGAGCACGACGAGATCGACACGCCGGCGGGCCGCCAAAGGCTTCTCCTGATCGTGGTTGAAGCCGAGATCATCACCGACCTCGAGCTGTACAGCGACTGTCAGATCACCACGGACCAGCCACCAGTCGGGGGCGGGGGTATGCTGGTGATCCTCAGCGTCGGAACGTCAGGCACGTTGGTCTCCGGGCCAATCGTGGGCCTGCCACCGCAGAGCCTGGCGGCAGTCATCGGGAACCTGTCGCGGCGGGTGCTGGGCCCGAACGGGATGGTCGACAAGGTCGAGCAGATGCTGGACGCCGACCTGCAGGGCTCCCTGGTATACAAGATCTCGCAGAGCCTGAGCGACGTGAACGCGATGACGACGGAGTTACGCACGCAGCTTGACCCGCGCGAGCAGATGACGTTGATGAGCAAGGTCCACGCGATCGTCAGCCACATCAACGACGCCACCGCAGCCCTGCGCGCGCAGCTCGCGGTCGAGGACGACACCACGGTGATGGCGAAGGTTCACGTGGTACTCGAACGGCTCGAGCATGGGCTGGCGGAGATGGTGGAGATGCTGCGGGAGAACCGCCCGGCCGTCCGCAGCACGCTGACCAACGTCGAAAGCGCGACCCGCAAGCTGGACCAGGAGTTGCTCAATGCCTTCAAGACCGAGCTCGACCGCGACGATCCAACCTCGCTGCTAGGCAAGATCCATGTCGGTATGGACCAATTCAACCAGTCACTCGAAAACGTCGTGGTGATGACTGATGCCGGCAGCAAGCTGATTGTGCTGAATCGACCCACGCTGCAACGCGCGATCGAGAACATCAAGGTCACGTCGGACCAGTTGCGTGTCGGCGTGCAGGAGATCGTGCTGGCGCCCTGGCGGTTGTTCAACAAGCCCTGGACCGGTGAGGTCAGGCAGGTCGGCGCGTTCGAGGCGGCCCGTCGCTTCGCCGAGGCCGCCACCATGCTGGACGACGCCGCGGTCCGGCTGGAGGCGATCCATAGCGCGACGGCGGGCGACGAGCTGAGCAAGAGTTCCGCGGAAGAGATCCGCAAGATTCAGGACGGGTTGCGATCGGCGTTCGAACGTTTCGAGACCGCTGAGGAATACCTCTGGGAACAGATGAAGTAAGGCTGCGCCATGGCAAAGGCCCTGCGGGAACTGTATGACGTGGTCGTGGTCGGCGGCGGACCGGCCGGTGCAGCCGCTGCCTTGCGGGCCGCTCGGCAGAAGGCGACGGTGCTGATCGTCGAGAAGGAGGAGTCTCCGCAGGCCGGTCTATCCGCCGCGTGGCTGGGGCCCGCTGGGGTTGCGTTGTGCAAGGAATGCGGCGTGGGCGCGAAGAAAGCCGGCGCGGGCGCGCTCAAGGGCGTGCGGTTGCATTCGTGGGACCTGAGGCGCAACACATTGGTGGACGACCCTGAGCTGCGCGGCTGGCTGGTCGATCGGACGTCGTTCGACGCGGCGCTGCTCAAGCAGGCAACCGGGGCCAGAGTGGACGCGCTGCGTGGCGTGGCAGTGCAGGATCTCAGCCTGGCGGAAGACCGAGCGGTGCTGGGGCTCAGTGACGGACGTGAGGTCTCCGGCCGGATGATGCTGATCGCCGACGGAGTCGCCTCGCCCACGGCGGGAATGGCCAACCTGGCTTCCGCGGGGCAGATGCGCGCGGTTCCGCGCTGCCTGTTCATTCAATACGAAGCGAAAGAGGTCGAGACGTGCCTGGAGGTGGCGATCGGTGCCAGCCGGGCCGGTCAGCTCGCGACCATCGTGCGTCTCGGCAAGGCGGTCAGCCTGGCGATCACCACGCGGGCGGCGGAGGTCTCGCTCGAGGAGCAGTTCCGCACGTTTTGCGGCCAGGCCCTGGAGGCCGGCCTTCTGCCCGAGGGCGTCCCCGACAAACCCCAGCAACGGTTGTCCCCCGGCGGAATCGCGCTCGACATGGATACACACGTCGGCAAACGCTGCCTGCTGATCGGTGACGCAGGTGGCTTCGTCGCCGCCTTCAGCAACGAAGGCATTTACCCCGCGATGCGTTCAGGTTGGATCGCAGCGGACACCGCGCTGCGAGCCCTGAAAGCCCCGGTCGTGCAGGACGAGCTGGCGTCCTTCGGCGTGGCTTGGCGCCAGGAATTGGCGGACTACCTGCGCATGCCGAACACCGATCTGAGCCTGCTGGTGCCACTGGTCTTCAACAACCAACAGATGTCGCGGCGGGTTGCCCGGGCTTTCCTGTTGGGCCAAGCCTTCTGACCCGATCTATAATGGGTAATGTGGCATTTTGGCCGGCCGCGGCTGTCGAAGCCGCGCATTACGGGTGGTTGCCGTGAAGGTTGCAGTGGACAAGCTGACTGTCGTGCATTATCCGGACCCGCGCCTCCGCAAGGTTTGTGAGCCGGTGACGGAATTCGACGGCGACTTGCAGGCGCTGGTAGACCGCATGTTCGAACTGCTGCGCGCGGGAAGCGGCATCGGGCTGGCGGGGCCGCAGGTCGGCGTGCTCAAACGGCTCTTCGTAATGAACATCACCGGCGAAGACAAAGACAACATGGTCTTCATCAACCCGGAGATTCGCGACATGCATGGGAGCCGCGAGGCGGAGGAAGGCTGCCTGTCGCTCCCCGAGGTGTACGTCCAGGTCCGCCGCGCCGCACAATGCACGATCAAGGCGCAGCATCTCAAGGGCGAGCCGATCGAGCTTGAGGGTGAAGACCTGCTTGGCCGCGTCTGGCAGCACGAAACCGATCATCTCAACGGGACGCTGATCCTCGACCGCATGGGGCCGAGCGACAAGATCGCCACCAAGAAGAGGCTCAAGGAACTCGAAGCGGCGTACAAAGAGAAGCGGCGGCGGTAAGACTCTCGATTGGGGCTTCCGGATTGAGGGTTTCACGCCGAAGGCCCCTTTCCTGATAGGCGGGACCGGCATTTGCAGCCCGTATACCGGTCGAAGACAATAGAGCAATGCGAATTGTGTTTCTAGGAACAGGTGATTTCGGTGCGCCGGCCTTGCAGACGCTGGTGGCGACCGGGCACACGGTGGTCGCGGCGATCAGCCAGCCGGATCGGCCCGTCGGTCGCGGACGGCAACTCCGGCCGACCCCCATTCACGCCCTGGCCGACGAACTGCGCATCCATCACATTCAGGCCGAAGATGTTAACTCGTTGAACCCGGCCGACGCGCTCGCCGGAGCCGAGATCGGCGTGGTTGCCGCCTTCGGGCAGAAGATCGGCAACAGCATTCTGGATGCGTTGCCGCGCGGCTATGTCAACATCCACGGCTCGCTCTTGCCGAAGTATCGCGGGGCGGCACCGTTCCAACGGGCGATTATCAACGGCGACGAAGCCACCGGTGTCACCATCTTCCAGCTCGACGAGAAGTGGGACGCCGGGCCGATCTGGGGCCAACGCGAGCTGCGCATCGGCGAAACCGAGACGGCTTCTGAACTGCACGATCGCCTGGCCCGGCTCGGGGCGGAACTGATCGTCGATACGCTCGCCGAGATTCAGTGCGATGACGCGGGCCCCGAGGTTCAGGATGCCTCACAAGCGACGTGGGCGCCAAAGCTCTCCCGTCAGGACAGCCGGATCGACTGGTCACAGCCCGCGTTCAATATCGTGCGGCGGATCAACGGTCTGTGGTCGTGGCCGGGGGCGACCTGCATGCTACGCCTGCCGAACGGCAAGATGGAGCGATTACAGTTAGCGCGGGCGCAGGTCGCGGAGACGACTGGCGAGCCAACGGCCGAGTTTCCACCGGGCGCGTTTCTGCCCGATCAGACTGTGCAGGCCGGACACGGGCGCGTACGGCTGCTCGAAGTGAAACCAGCCGGCGGAAAGCTGATGCCGTTCGAGGCGTTCGCGCGCGGGCGGCAGGTGCGGCCGCCGATTCGCCTGCTTCCGCTTGAAGAATAATGACGAATCGCAGAGGTAATCCGCGCGGGGCGGGCCCGCTGAGCGGTCGCGAGGCCGCCTTCCAGGCCGTGTCAACGGCGTTGCGTGGAGAGGGCTTCGTCCATGAGACCCTGGCGCGCCTGCGCACGCGCCATCGGCTTGAGTCGCGCGAGGCGGGACTCGCAATGCAGATCGCGCTCGGCGCGGTCCGCCATGCGCTGACGATCGACCACGTGCTGCGGACGCTGGCGCGCTACGACGAGCGCCGGGTGAATCAGGCGCTGCGGGCGATTCTGCTGTCGGCCGGGTTTCAGATCATCTGGATGGATCGTGTCCCGGAGTTTGCCGCGGTCGACCAGGCGGTCGAGCTGGCCCGCCGGCACGTCGGCAACCGCGCCCCGCGAATGGTCAACGCCATCCTGCGAAACCTGACCCGCGCGATCGACCGACGCCGGGTAGCCTGGCGGCGGCTCGATCCCCGGCAGATCCGCGTGAGCTGGGACCAGGCCTGCTCGTTCAGATCGAATGTGCTTCCCGTGCCCGACGACGAACAGAGCAGAATCGCCCATTTCGCGGCGGGCACCAGCGAGCGCCCGGGACGCTATCGCACACTGGTGGATCGCTACGGCGAGGATCAGGCCGAGGCGGTGGCGTGGGCCGCACAAGCCGTCCCCGTCACCGTTCTGCACCGCAACACGCTGCGGATCGACTCCGGCGTTTTCCAGGCCCGTGCGCAGGAGATCTTCGGTGACGAGGCCGAGTGGACGCCCGACGCAGTCTTCCTGCCGTCCAGCGTAAATGTCGTGGACACGGCGCTGCTCCGGGAAGGACAGGCCTACGTGCAAGATATGACGGCCCGGTCGGCGGCGCTGCTGCTCGACGCCCGGCCGGGCGAGAGCCTGCTGGACTTCTGCGCCGCGCCTGGTGGCAAGTCGATTGTGCTTGCCCAACAGATCGGCGACCGCGGTGAGGTCCTCGCCTGCGACACTTCGCCTGATCGCATCGGACGCGTGACCGACAACGCCCGGCGACTGCACCTGACCAGCATCCGCACGCACCTGATCCAGACGTCCAACGCGCCTGACCTCGACCCGACGCGCGAATTCGACGCCGCCTTGGTCGACGCGCCGTGCTCAAACACGGGCGTCATCGCGCGTCGGCCAGAGGCGCGGCTGGGGCTGACGGCCGAGAAGCTGGAGTCGCTGGTCGAGCTGCAAGCCGTCCTGCTTCACCGGACGGCGGCCAGCGTCCGCCCCGGCGGGCGGCTGGTCTACAGCACGTGCAGCATCGAGCCGGAGGAGAACGAGCAGGTCGTCGAGCGGTTCCTCGCCGAGAACCCGACATGGCGACAACTCACCACACTGATAACGCTGCCGCAGTGGGGGCCACGCCTGTCCGACTGGCGCGACGGCGGCTTCGCGGCGCTATTGACTCGGCAAGTATGAGCGTCTGAAACGTGACACAGTGTTGCGGGCTGATCGACCAGGAGTGCTTGCGCCGCGCGTGCGGCGCCCCCCGCCCGGGGGGTGCGCAGAATCGCGGTAGCGCGCACACCAACGTTTTGATTGCGTCGTACGACAGCGATGTGCTAGACTGAAAGATGGGACACGTTTGCTGGGACTCCCGTCCGGGGCTGCGGGGCAGGAGGCGCCTCGACCAGCGCATCGGCTTCCACGATTCGGAAGCCTGGTCGATGGTGACCGCTGGCGACGGAAGTCGCCGAGGTTTCAAGTCGGCTCAGATGAGGAAGCCGATGGTCGTTCAAGCCAATTCGTGAATCGCCCGTCGGATGGAGGAGACTTGTCATGCACGCACGAAAGAAACCCACGCGAGTCTGCGGACTGATTCTCTTCATGGTCGTATTGCTTGTGTTCACGGCGCCCAGTGGCGCAGCGGGCCGCCGGTCGGGCAACTACCTGATCGTCACGCCACCGGCCTACGTCGGCAGCACGCCGCTGAACCAGTTGATCGCCCACAAGACGACGGAAGGGTTCACGGTCATGACGTACGAGGTGCCGTCGGGCACGCACCGGACGGCGATCAGAACCCACATCCAGGACCTTTGGGGCACACCCGATGCGCCCGACTACGTCCTGATCGTCGGCGACACCGACGGCGCCACGTCAACCTCCACCACGATTCCGCATTGGACCGGCGGTGGCAGCAGTAGCGCTACCACTGACCTGCCGTACGCCTGCATGGACGCCGGCGACGACTGGCTCCCGGACCTGTGCCATGGGCGTCTTTCCGTGCGAACGGCCAGCACGCTGCAAGACATCGTCAACAAGATCATCTGCGTCGAGACCTGCGACTTCCCCGATCCGGAGTACGTCAAGCGCGCCGCCTGGCTGGCTAGCAGCGACCTCGACAGCGGCGCCGAGGAAACGCACGACTGGGTGATCGAGAATTACTTCGAGCCCGCCGAGTACGAGAACATCAGAATCTACGCCGCCCAGGGCGGCAACACCCAGGACATCTTCGATGCCGTCAACAACGGCGTGATGTTCGTGACCTACGGCGGCCACAGCGGATCAAGCGGCTGGTGGGCGCCGGCGTTCGACCAAGGCAACGTCCAAGCCCTCTCCAATTCCAACCTCTATCCGGTCGTCTTCGGCTGGTCCTGCAGTACAGCCCATTATGAATACGATGAGTGCTTCGGCGAGACCTGGCTCCGCGTCGCCAACCGCGGCGCCGCGGCGTACATCTCTGCCTCCACCTTCATCTACTTCGGCGGCAGTTCCTGGGAACCGAACCGGCGGCTCGAGAAATACTACTACGAGTCCTTTTTCGTCGACGACATTTGGGAGCTCGGTCCGGCCTGGCGAGCGGGCCTCTACCGATTCCTCGACGATTACGGTTACAGCAACCCGATCACGCGAAACGTCTTCGAGATGTTCGTCCTGTTCGGCGACCCCTCGCTGCTGATACCCAAGGGCGTCGGCTTCCAGCTTCATCCC
>CAZDTB010000003.1:0-29253 GCA_964508075.1 uncultured Planctomycetales bacterium | reverse complement strand
GTGGGCGGCTGGTCAGGCACGGATGGGCCTGTGTGCCGATGAAGTACGGGTGCAGGTCGGGCGGCAGCTCCAGGATGTTGTAGATCTCGGCCCGCGGCGATTTGCCTGAGAACACCATGCCCGCAGACTCCAGTTGCGGCACATAGCGCGGGTCAACCTCGTACCGGTGCCGGAATCGCATCCGGGCGCGCGGGCCGAACATGCGCGCCGCCAGCGTCCCTTCCTTGACGACCGCGTCGTACCCGCCCAGCCGCATGCTTCCCCCGAGCCCCTCGATCTTCTTCTGCTCCGGCAGCACGTTGATGACCGAGTAGCGACACTCGCTCTCGATCTCGGTCGAGTTCGCCCCTTCCATGTCGCAAACGTTGCGGGCGAACTCGATCACCGCCATCTGGAATCCGTAGCAGATTCCCAGGCACGGCAACGCGCTGGTGCGGGCATGCTTGATACAAGCGATCTTCCCCTCCGCCCCGCGCGTGCCGAAGGCACCCGGCACCACGATGCCGTGCAGGTCCTTCAAGGCCTCCGCGACGTTGTCGTCGTCCAGGTGAGACGTTTCGATCCACTGCAGGTTGACCTTGCAGCCCAAACGCACGCCGGCGTGCTCAAACGCCTTGATGATGCTGGCGTATGCGTCGCGGACCGAAGTGTATTTCCCGGTGATCCCGACGGTGACCTGGCGCGTGGCCTGGCGCAAGCGCGTCACATACGCCGTCCAGGCTTCCCGCGCCCGGCGTTCGGCGGCGTCGTCGACCCGGTCCTCGAGTCCGAACCATTCGACCACGGCGCGATCGCAGCCCGCCCCCCGCAGCATATCGGGAATCTGATAGACGCTCTCGCAATCGTGCATGCTGAAGACGCGCTCGGGCGGCACGTTCGAAAACAACGCGATCTTCTCGCGCACCTTCTGCGTGACCGGCTTGCTCGCCCGGCACGCGATCATGTGGGGCTGAATCCCGCTCTCCAGCAGCCGGCGAATCCCGAGCTGGGCGGCCTTGCTCTTCTGTTCACCGAGGCTGGGCGGATCGAGCACATACGTGAGCGCGACGAAGCACACGCTGCGCTGCCCTTCCTCGAACGCCAATTGCCGCGTCGCCTCAATGTAGTAGGCGTTCTCGACGTCGCCGACCGTCCCCCCGATCTCGACGAACACCACGTCGGCCCGCGTCGCAACCGCCAGCTCGCGCAGCCGGTTCTTCACCTCCCCGGTCACGTGCGGAATCATCTGCACGTCGCGCCCGAGATACCCGCCGGTGCGCTCGCGCTCGAGCACGCGGCGGTAGATCTGTCCGCTGGTGGCGAAGTTCAGCCGGATCAGGTCCAGGTCGAGCGCCCGTTCGTAGGTGCCCAGGTCCATGTCGCACTCGGTGCCATCGTCGAGCACAAAGACCTCACCATGCCGATACGGGTTCAAGGTCCCCGAGTCGATGTTCAGATAGCCCTCGAGCTTGATCGGTGCAACTGATAATCCTTTGTCCTGCAAGCACTTAGCCAGCGACGAGCTGAAGATGCCCTTGCCCAGGCCGCTCATCACCGTGCCAACCACCACGACGTACTTGGTCGAGCCGGGCTTATAGCCGCCCGGGAGCGGCAGATAGAACTCAGTGTCAACCGAATGATCGCGAATCGAACTCAGCAACTTATCGCCGTCCATAAGACCTCAAGCACGCCCATGTGATGATGTATCCGGTTTCTCCACGACGCCTCCGCGTCCTCGCTCTAGCCCCGCATCCGTGCCTGATGACGCGCGACAAACTGCTCGTAATCTTCCGGCGTGTCGATTCCCGCGCAGGCGTGCTGGACGACCGTGACCGCCATGGCGTATCCGTTGTCCAACACGCGGAGCTGCTCGAGCCGTTCGATCCGCTCGAGCGGGCTCGTCTCCCAGGATGCAAAATCCAACAGGAAGGCGCGACGATAGGCGTAGATGCCAAGGTGCAGCAGCCAGTCGTAGTCATCGGCCGCCGCCTGCTGCTCCCGCGGCCATGGTATCAGGGCCCGCGAGAAATACAGCGCCTGACCCTGCCGATTGCAGACCACTTTCACACAGTTGGGGTCGCGCGGGTCCGCGGTCGCTGGAAACGGCGCGGCCAGCGTGGCCACCGAACACGCCCCATCGGCCACCAGGCATTCCACCAGCCGGTCGAGATGCGCCGGCTCGAGCTCTGGCTCGTCACCCTGCACGTTCAGGATGATGTCGTCGGGCGTGCCGTCGAGGCCGCGCACGACCTCGGCCAGCCGGTCGGTCCCGCTGGGGTGGTCGGCGCGCGTCATCGTCGCCTCGCCGCCGAAAGACCGCACGGCTTCCACAATCCGTTCGTCGTCGGTCGCGACGATGCAGCGATTGACCCGCCGGGCCGCGATCACCTGCTCATATACGTGCTGAATCAGGTATTTGCCGGTCTGTTTAGCGAGAGGTTTCCCTGGGAAGCGCGTCGAGCCAAAACGGGCCGGAATGATGGCAACGACCTGCATAACGGATTTCCGCTGACCGCATCATACCGACCCATCCACAGATTGCAAATCGCCGGTTCCTTCACGGGACACCCCGGCCACGCCATAATGCCTCACGTGCCGCTCGATCCGCCGCCGATACATCCGGCTGGCGTCTCGACCCGGGCGGGGCGGCAGTGGGATTGGCTTCGAGGCGTTTGTGCATAGTCAGGAGAAACGTTCATGGGCAGGATTTCAATAGCATCGCTGGCCTTGCTCGCATTCGCGCTCGCCACCATCGCGGGCTGTCCGCTCGCCGACGGTGGCGACGGTGACGCCGACGGCACCACGCCGACCACCATCGCCGGCACCTGGAGCGGAACCCTCGCCCGCACCACCACCCTCGCGATTAGCGGCCAACAGGGAAACCCGCGCCCTGGCGAAACCGATTTGACCATCACGTTCAACAGCGAGTACCTTCCCGCCACCCTCCCGATCTGGGGCTTCAACTTCGCCTTCGATCAAGCCACCACAAAACACGCCGTCGGCGAGAGCGAGACCCTGAAGTTCTACGCCAACTTCCCTTACAGGCAGATCACGCTCGTCGTCACCATCACCGAGGCGTCTTACACCGAATCCAGCGCCCACGTCGTCATGGCTCTTCAGTATTCGGGTGCCAATGAGGATCTCGCGCTGGCCCAAGAGGGAACCGGAACCATGACGATCGAGGCCACCGTCCAGGGGGATGACCTGAACTTCAGTGGCGTGGCCCAATACGCCGTCACCGAGACCAACACCGCCATATACGTGATAGTCCAGACCACCGAGACCATCGCCTGCAGCGGTACGCTCACCAAGCAGTAGCGTGGTTTCCGTCCGGACATGTCCCCCAACGTGAATTCAGCCTCCCAACAGGCGCGCCCCCCCCGTCCGGATCAGCTCCCACGCGCGCTCGACGTGCTCGCCGGTCGTTCGCAGGTTCCCGATCGTCAGCCGCAGGACATAGCGCTGGCGCAGCTTGGTGTGCGAGATGAAGATCGGGCCGGCGGCGTTGACCTCCGCCAGCAAGCGCTCATTGAAGTGGTCCTGCTCCTCGGGCGGCAAATCGGGCACGGCCCGGAAACAGACCGTGCTGAACGGGACGGGGGCGCATAGCTCGAAGCCCGGTTCGGCGGCCACCCACTTCGCGAACTCCTGCCCCAAGGCGCAGTGAAAACGAATTCGCTCTTGGAGTCCCTTGATGCCGAACGCCCGCATCACCATCCAGAGCTTGAGCGCCCGGAACCGCCGGCCGAGCTGCACGCCGTAATCCATCAGGTTTGTCGCCGCGCCGTCCTTGGTTCGGAGGTACTCGGGTACGACCGAGAACGCCTCTTTGACCAGCTCGGCGTCGCGCACCAGCAGGACGGAGCAATCCACAGGGGTGAACAGCCATTTGTGCGGGTTCACCACGATCGAGTCGGCCTGATCGAGTCCGGGCATCAACGCGCGGTATTCCGGGCAGATCGCCGCCGAGCCGGCGTACGCCGCGTCCACGTGCAGCCAGATCCCCTCGCGCCGACAGATCTCGGCGATCGCCCCCACCGGATCGACGCTGGTGGTCGAGGTGGTGCCGACGGTTGCGACGACGCAGGTTGGGCGTCGTCCGGCGGCCCGGTCTTCGCGAATCGCTGTATCCAACGCGTCCACATCCATGCGGAATTCGTCATCGACGCGAATCCGGCGCAGGTTGTCCAACCCGATGCCGAGCGTGATCGCGGCCTTGTCAATTGACGAATGGGCGTGCTCGCTGGCGTACACGGTCAGCGCTGGCAGATCGTCGCGTCCCGCCAAGCCGCGGTGCCTGATGTCGAAATCGGAGAGTCGATTCCGGGCGGTCGCCATCGAGATCAGCGACGCGATCGACGCCGTGTCGTTGATGTGTCCGCGAAACGTGTCGGGCAGCCCGATCATCTGGCGCAGCCAGTCGCAGACCAGCTCCTCGAGCTCGGTCGCCGCCGGTCCGGTACGCCAGAGCATGGCGTTGAGGTTCAATCCCGCCGCCAGCGCCTCTCCGATGATCCCGGGCCCCGAGCCGGTGATTCCGAAATAGGCCATGAACCCCGGGTGATTCCAGTGCGTGGTATTCGGCTCGATCAGGCGCTGGTAGTCGTCCAGAATGCGCCCCAGCGGCTCGGGCTCGGCCGGCGGCTGAGCGGGGAGTTGTCTTCGAACGTCACCGGGCGAAATGTTGGGCACCACGCGGTACTCACCCACGTTTTCGAGGTAGTCCGCCAGCATATCCGCCGCCCGATGCATCGCTCTGCGGAACTCGGTCGCGGGAATATCTCCCGGATGCTCATCGGTGGTCATTCGGCGTTACCTTTGCTGCGCGATAGACGGTCCGTCGCGCCATGAACTCTGAACCCTGAACCCTGAACCCCGAACCCTGAACCCTTCGTGCCTCACCGGTCAAACGCGTCGGTCACGTCGGTCGCCAGCTCGCCGTGGATCACCTCGCAGCCGTCCTCGGTGATGAGGATGTCGTCCTCGATCCGGACGCCAAACTCCCCGGGCACGTACGTTCCCGGCTCGACCGTCATGCACATGCCCGGCCGCAGCCTTTCGGTACTCTCGCCCACGAGATAAGGCGGCTCGTGACACTCGATGCCCATCCCATGCCCGAGGCGGTGCGTAAAGAACTCGCCGAAGCCTGCCTCGCTGATCACCCCCCGAGCGATGCGGTCCAGCTCGCCGCACTCCACACCCGGCCGGGCGGCCTCGATCGCGGCCGCCTGTGCTCGGCGAACCGCTCGGTACGCCTGCTTTGCGCGCGGGCTGGGCTCACCGAGGGCGTAGGTGCGCGTGAGGTCGTTGGTGAAGCCGTTTACGACGATCACGCTGTCAACCACGAGGTTGTCACCCTCCTGGAGCCGGCGCTCGCCCGGAGGGTTGTGCGGGACCGATCCGTTCGGCCCGGACTGGATCAGGGGATCGACCGCCAGCCCCTCCTTGCCAAAACGCGTATGCAACTCGCGGTACAACTCGATCTCGCTGACGCCGGGTCGAATCATCTCGCGCAGCGCAAAGAACACTTGTTCCCCCCTGCGATGCGCCGCCCGCAGCAGTTCCTGGGCCGCTGGCGACTTGATGATCCGCACCTCGCGTATCAACTCCTCGGCCGGCTCAAGCTCCAGCCCCGCGCACGCCTCGCCCAGCGCTTGCCAGGTTCGCAGCCAGATCCGCCCGTCCAGACCCAGTCGGCCCGAGCGCACGCCGGCCTGCTTCAACGCCTCGCCGAAACAGCGGTACGGGTCTTCGTGCTCCTCCCAGGTGTGCACGGTGGCGACGTTCTCCGCCCCGCTTACCGTCGGGCGCTCGAACGCCGGGCAAACCACGTGCACCTCACCCTCGAGCGTCACCGCCCCACAGGTCAGGCGATCCGAGGCGGCGTGCGGCGTTCCGGTGAACGCTAGCATGTTGGAGGTGTGAAAGACGACCACGGCCGCGAAGTCTTCCGACTTCATCAGCCCGCACAGCCGGGCCACGTTCTCGCGCACGATCGCTTCCGGAATACTCGTCCCAGCCAAGCCCATGATTCAGCCCTCTCGTCGACCTCCCCGCAGGCAAAGTGTAATTCCATCCCGCTCTACCTGCCAAACGCGGCGGCGATGCATTTCGGGGCAGCCCTTGGGACCTCGTTTTGACTTCCGCCAGCAGCCTGACATGGCCGGGAGAAATGTACTGCTTCACCTTTGCGAAGATGAGCGGCCAAGCCAGCCCCATCGTCGCAGGTCGCACGACCGTCTACGCGTCCGGCCCGGCAGTCTTCGCCGGCGGCGGCATCACGAATCTGGGGCAGAATCCGGCGAAGCTGATCATCTATGCGACCGGTGCCTCGGCGCTGGCGTCGGCAGGGTCGGGCCTCATCGAGCGAGGCGGGTCTCCGTTGCCGTTCGGAAGGCCTCACCGAACGGCGACCGCTGGCCGCCGTGGTCCAGTCAGAAGCCCGCTGATGCGATCTCGGTTTTTCTTGATTTTCGCCTCTTGATTTTGAACAATTACGTTATCACACCTCGGTGGGTGGCTCTGGGGACAGATAGTCGTTGGCGGGGCACTCAGCTTCCTTGAACGCGGCAGCGTACGAACAACGCCGGCAACCAAGATGCCCGCGGCGTGCTCGTAACTTATCGGAGGACGGCTGCCGTAGAACGGATGAGTGGAAAGAGGCCCGGCCAGCAGCTGCACCGAGGAGCGCTAGTGCTCAAGTTGGCCGTTGTTTCGCCGCTCCTGTTCAGCCTGGTGTTTGGCTTCATCGGGTTCGGCTAGCCGTTTACCTCGCAGCACACGATGGCCAACGCGGTCCGTGATGGCGCGCGGGCTGGCGCTTTGCTGGGCAGCACGGTCGAGAAAGTCGAGCAGCATGATCGCAGCCTCCTCGAACCGATGGGGCTGGCCGACAACGCCAGCATCGAGATCTCCGACGCCACGATTGACGACCCCTTCGTTTGGGTTCGTCTGACAGCGCCGCGGGAATACGTGTCGCTGGTCGGCAAATCCCTCGGATTCGCCAGCGGCAACTTGGAGGGGGTAGCGGTAATGTGAAAAGAGGGCATGTGACGCTGCGTCCCTGAGCGTCGGAGGACCCGGCGGACCCGGAGGCTGGCCGTGTCGCAGCACGGCCTCCTGGACCGAAGCGCTACGTGCCGCGTGGTTGGGTTCGGGGGCATCAGGGAGGTGGAGAGATGAGACGTATAGGCGCTCCAGCTAGACGCCGGGAGCGACGCGCCGCAGTCGCTGTCTACGTGGCGGTCTGCATCCCGTTCATCCTGGGCTTCGCAGCGCTCGCCGTCGACATCGGGATGCTGTATCAGGCGCAGGCCGAGCTGCAGCGGTCGGCGGATGCGGCAGCCTTGGCAGCGGCTTCCGCACTGGTGGCCGGGGCCGAGGGAGGTCCGGAACTCGCGGCGTTCGAGGCGGCCGACGAGCTGGCCGCAATGAACCCTGTTCTCCGGGTGACGGCTGGCATTGATTCCCCGGGCGATGTTGAGCTGGGTCGGGCGATCTACAGTCCGTTTACGGAACGCTATGAGTTCATTCCCGGCGGCGACGTGTATGACGCCGTTCGCGTTACGGTGCGCCGCACGGAGGATTCGGCGGCCGGTCCGATCGCACTGACCTTCGCGCGCTTCCTGGGCCACGACACGCGCGGGTTGCTAGCCGAAGCGGCTGCGGTCCTGATCCCGCGCGACATCGCGGTCGTGATCGACCTGTCGAACTCGATGAACTGGGACAGCCAGTTGCGCTACTGGGATCGCGACGACGGAGGGTACGCTAACACGCGCGACATCTGGTGCGCGCTCGACGGGTGGGAGCCTTCGCGACCGTACATGCCCGGTTCGGAGCTGGAGACCGAGTACGCATCCGACAGCGGGCCGGCGATCGGGGCGATGGATACCTGGGGCGACCCGCTGCTGCCGGGCGCGTACAGTACCGCCGCCGACCCGGGCCTGTGGTATGTGCGTAGGAGCTACACTACCACCGAGCCAAACCTTCTGGCGAACGTCGCGGAACGCGGATACAACGCCGACGAGATCGACGCGTTGAGGAGCGCTTACTACGATGGCAGCTCGACGCTCTGGCGGAACCGCGCGGGCGTCCTGCTCGGACTGGCAACCTGGCGGAGCGGTATGCCGGACCCCGCGTTCCCGGGAGGCGGTGACGGAGACAACCGGGTCGAGGACGGCGAGATCACCTGGATACCCAAGCCATCCTTCCGCGTGGATTGGTCGTGGTCCGAGTACATCGACTGGATACAGAGCAGCCGCCGGCTCTCGGCCTTCCGCTACCGCTACGGGCTCAAGACCTTTACCGATTGGCTCCTGGATAGCGAGCCGCAATACAACCAGACCAACAACCTCTGGGCCACGCCGCAACAGCCCTTGCGAGCGGTCAAAGACGCCGTCCAAACCATGACGGACGCCATCGCGGCCCTGGAGAGCCTGGATCATCTGGCGCTCGAGGTCTTCGCGACCGACGCGCACCACGAGGTCGACCTGTCGGGCGATCTCCAGGCCGTTCCCGACCGTCTCTATGAGATGCAGTCCGGCCACTACACGACCTGCACCAACATGGGCGGCGGCCTGGCCGAGGCGATCTTCGAGTTGCAGTCCGAGCGCGCCCGCCCCGGCGCCCACAAGATCATCCTCCTGATGTCGGACGGCAAGGCGAACGTCGATGAGAACGGCAACTACGGCGACGGGCAGGCGGCCCGCGACTATGCCTTGGCCAAAACCCACGAGGCGGCCGACCTGGACATCCGGGTCTACACGATCAGCGTCGGCTACAACGTTGATCGCGAATTGCTCCAGGAAATCGCTGCGATCGCCCACGGCTTGGAGTTCTACGCCGCTGGTAACCCCGAGGAATACACCGAGCAGCTGGAGACTATTTTCCGGACGCTCGGCGGCAAGCGGCCGGTGGCGCTGATCGAGTAGTTCTCAACCGTCCGGGCACGGCGTAGGCCGAGGCACAGCCGAAGCATGTAGTGCCGCGCGCGGATGTTGAAAAGCTCAGGAGAGGCGTTCCACACCGGCGCCATGCAGTCGCGATCCGCGTATGTCGGCCCCACGCGGCCGACGTAAGGCGTGCAGGGAGGTTCGAACTCTGCGGTCCGCGCAGGCACAAAGCGCAACTCCATTTCGATCCGCCTGCCAATTGCCGTCCCGATCGCCCGAGACCCCGTGCACCTCCCGAAGTCCGGGTTTCTGCGATCGCGTCGGTCGCCGCCGTGCTTGAACAACTCAGCCTTCACGGGGTATCCTTACGCACACCTGAAACCTCTGGGAGACAGATGCATGCGTTTCACTGCCCATTTCGTTCGGTTCGCGACATTAGTCACCCTGGTCCTGCTGCCGAGCACGTACAGGCTAGCCGTGGCGCAGGTTGGGCCACCCGTCAACGCCGGCAAGCCCAGCAGCCAGCAGCTCCACGCCCCCGCCGACCGCGAATCGTTCGACTTCATGATCTTCGGTGACCGCACCGGCGGTCCCGTGGAGGGTATCGAAGTGCTCGCACAGGGCGTCGAGATGGCCAACCGCCTCGACGTCGATCTGGTGCTGACCGTCGGCGACCTGGTCGAGGGCTACAACTGGCCCCAAAAATGGCTGGTGCAGATGCGCGAGTACCAGGGCATCATGAACGAGCTGCACATGCCCTGGTACCCCGTCGCCGGAAACCACGACGTCTACGCCCGACCGGCGCGGCCCGGTGGAAACACGGACCTGTACTCCGAGCACTTCGGCCCGCTCTACTACTCGTTCGACTACAAGTGGGCACACTTCATCGTCCTGTTCTCCGATGAGGCGTTCAGCTTCAGCAATCCGGCGCAGAACCAGAACTTCAGTCAGGAGCAGATCGACTGGCTGCGCCAGGACCTGGCCGCGACCGACGCCGAGCAGATCTTCGTCTTCCTGCACCACCCGCGCTGGACCAGGCGCTACGAGGGCTGCAACTGGTGGGACGTGCATCGCTTGTTCGTCGACCACGGCTCCCCCGTCACCGTCTTCGCCGGACACATCCACTTGTATCGCAGCGATGGCCGAATCGATAACGTCCGCTACTACACGCTCGCGACCACGGGCGGACACCTGGGCAAGCTTCTGGAGTCCGCCGCCCTGCATCACGTCGACTTCGTCCGCGTCCGACCCGACCACGTCGCCGTCGCGGTCCTGCCGGTCGGGTCCGTCGTCGATGACGACTTCGTGCTCGGCGAGGAGCTGGACACGATGATCGAGCTCGACCGCGGCCAGTGGTGCGACGTGCAGGGGATTGTGTCGATCGCACCTGAGTCCGGACAGCAATCCTCCTTCGTCGTCCGCCTCAGCAACCCCACCGACCGCACGATGCGCTTCACCACCGAGGTACAGGCCAGCTACGGCTGGACCGTTGAATCCGCGCCGGTCGATCTGGAGCTGGAGGCCGGCCAGAAAACCAGCATGACCGTCCAGACTGTCGCACCTGCTCTGGGCGGCACGGAACCGCGCGTCGTCGTCCGGGCCGCCGCCCATTACCCGCTCCAGAGTGGGCTCATCCAGCCGATGCCGGTTGAAACACGCGTGCCCGTCCGCGTCTTACTCCCCGACGAGGTCGGCGTGCCTGATCCGCAACACAACAGCGCGATCCTGCTCGACGGCGCCAGCGCCGTTCAAGTCAATATCCCCGAGCGGCTTGAGCGCTACACGCTCGAATGCTGGGTCAAGGGTAGCGCGCCCGCGGGCTCCACGGCCCTCATCACCAAGACCCAGAATTCGGCCTACGGCATCTTCTGGTGCGACCAGCCCGACGGTCACAAACTGCCGACCGCGTACGTCGGCACCACCGCCGGCTATCTCACGCTACCGGCCCAGGCCGCCTGGGACTGGTCGCAATGGACCCACCTCGCCTTGGTCTTCGACGGAAAGAAGGCCTCGCTGTACATCAACGGCCAGCCGCGGGCCGAGCAGACCACCGAAGCAAAGGCCACCCACAACCGCCACCCGCTCTACATCGGCGCCGATCCCGATCACAATGGCAACGCCAGCCGGTTCTTCACCGGCGCCATCGATGAGGTGCGACTTTCCGGCATCGCCCGCTACGACGGACCTTTCAGGCCCCAAGCCGTCTTCCAACGCGACGACGACACGGTGCTGCTGCTGCACTTTGACCGGAGCATCGATGGGCTGTTCCCGGACGACTCCGGCCGAAGTCACCACGGCTGGTCAACCGGCACGCCAAAGCTCAAACGCGCGGAGCGCTGACGGCCTCGGCAGCTTCGAGACGACACACGCAAGAAACCGGGAGCGCTATGAGTGATCAGCAAGCCATCAAGATGACCGCCCCCCCGAACGTCTATCGCCAGCGCCGGGCGGGTTTGGCCGCGTCGCTCGCGCGACCAATGGTGATCTTCGCCGGCCATGCCCCGGCGCGGAACTACCCGACCAACCCGCACCATTTCCGGGCCGGCAGCTCGTACCTCTACTTCGGCGGCCCGCCGATCGAGAACGCCGCCCTGCTGATCGAGCCCGGCAGCGACGGCGACGCCGGCTGCACCTTGCTGCGTCCGCCCGCCGCGCCCGACGACGCACTCTGGTTCGGCGAGCTGCCATCGGATGATGACATCGCCGCCGCGGCGGGCCTGCGCCGCGACCGATTGGCAAATACGGACCGACTCGAAGCGTTGCTCGCCGACCATGACGCCGCCACCATCGCCCCACCTTTCCCCGGCACGTTGGCGCAGATCACCAGGCTCGGTCTGCCCGGCGCCAACGACGACGAGGTCCGCGCCATCGTCAACCTGCGCCTGATCAAGGACGAGCACGAGCTCGCGGCGATGCGCCGCTCGGCCGACATCTGCATCGAGGCTCACCGCGCCGCGGCAGCGGCCATCAGGCCTGGCAAGCGTGAGGCCGACGTGGTGGCAGCGTTCATGAGAGTCCTGCACGAGCACCAGTGCGAAGTCTCGTTCAACCCGATCATCACGATCCGCGGCGAGGTTCTCCACATCCACGGTCATCCCAATGTCATGGACGACGGGGCCCTGCTGCTCTGCGACGCCGGCGCCGAAGAGCCCGGCGGATACGCCAGCGACATCACGCGCACATACCCGGTCAACGGCAAATGGACGCCGATCCAGCGGCAACTGTATGAGGTTGTCCTACGAACGCTGAACGAAGCCACCGCCGCCTGTGTGCCCGGCGTGCGCTTCCGCGAGGTGCACGATCTTTCGGCCCGCGTGATTTGTGAGGGGCTGGTCGAAGCCGAGCTACTCAAAGGCGACCCGGCGGAGCTTGTGGCGCGCACCGCTCACGCGTTGTTCTATCCCCACGGCCTCGGCCACCTGATCGGCCTCGACGTGCACGACATGGAGGACTTCGGCGATCTGGCCGGCTATGCCCCCGACCGCACGCGGCGCACCGAGTTCGGCAACAAGTACCTCCGCCTCGACCGCGACCTCGAGCCCGGCATGTGTGTGACCATCGAGCCTGGCATCTACGTGGTCCCCGCGATCTGGGCCAGCGACGAGCTGGTCAAGCCCTTGGCCGACGTGGTCAACCGCCCGAACGTCGATGCGCTGCTGGAGAACCACTTCGGCGGCATCCGAATCGAACACACGATCTGCATTCGCGAGACAGACGTCGGCAGCCCGAAGGTCCTCTCCGCCGCCTTCCCCACCGGTCCTGACGAGGTCACCGCCTGTATCGGCACCGGCTGACCTGCCGGACTGCGAACAGCTATCCGACAAGTGATGCTAGCGCTACACGTAGTATATATACTACGTGTAGACCGCTAGGTTGCTCAAGGCACTGGTTCTTCAGCAAGTCACTTTTCGTGGCTGATTCCTTGCTAGGTCGGATGGTATGATGTATTTATACATCATACCATGCTGTGTCGTATGTATCAGTCGTCAACGGATGCCTCGGGCGAGCGAAAGGACGCGGCCGACGTTGATACAAACCCTGAGGAATGCCAGCGTGTTTGAGGTATATATACCTCAAACACTTCGGAGAAAACACGTGCCGACCAGAATCCAGCTCGCACGAAGCGAGATCTTCGAGTTTTTTGACAAGCACCAGAATCGGGTTCACAAGCAGCGCACGCTGGAACTCATTCTCTCAGAGAATCGTCATAAGTGGCGTCTGGCACAGAGCATGGGGTTCAAGGAGTTCCTTGAGTATCTCGTCAAGAGCCGGAAGCTGCGGCGTCTGGAATTCGGGTTCCCCCACCGAAAAGAGGTCCGATATACCTGGGGCGAGGTACCGATTGAGTCGGTGATGCTCACGCTAAAGCCGGGTTGTCATTTCTCGCACTTCACGGCCATGCAGCTTCACGAGCTCACCGAACAAGACCCACGAACCGTTTACGTCAACCACGAACAGCGGCCCAAGGCGAGACCACAGCTCGGGTTGAACCAGGAACGAATCGACCTTGCGTTCCGTCGCAAACCGAGAATGACGCGGAACCTTGCAACGCTCAAGGGGGCGAAACGACGGGGAATTCGCATTTGCCTGTTGAACGGGATGCACACCGGGTACCTGGGCGTTGAAGAGCGAGAAGTCGGGTCTCGGCATGAGGGCCCGAGGGTACGGCTGCGGCTCACCGACCTCGAGCGAACACTCATCGACATCGCCGTACGCCCCTTCTACTCCGGCGGCGTTGCAGAGGTTTTGAAAGCCTACGAGCGCGCGGGAGAACGAGCGTCCGTGAACAGGCTGGCTGGGATGCTTCGAAAGCTCGGTTACGTTTACCCGTATCACCAGGCAATCGGCTTCTATCTCGACGTGGCCGGGTCGTACGACCAGAAGACGATCGAGCTGTTTCACGGAGGATTCGACTATGAATTCGACTTCTATCTGACCTACGGGATGGAGGAGACCGAATACGTGCCTCGCTGGCGGATTCACGTACCGAAAGGTCTAAGTCGCATGGCCTGAGCCAACTCCCGGCAGAGATTCAACACGTAATCAAAGTAGAAGTCGAAATCGCGTAGTCGGACTGCCGGGGCGACGGTGTCCTTCAGGGCGTCCCAACCTTGGCGGTGGAACTCCCGCAGTTCGTCGATTCTGAGGAGCAACTCGAGCGGCACGCGCTTCGCCTGGAACATGTTTCGCACCAACTTCTGGTTCTCCGCAGTGAGCAGGTCGATATTGAACCGATCGACGACCTCGTGGATGTCGAAGAAATCGCGGGTCCGAGGAGCTTGGTGCTTTTTCACGAAGCGCGCGTATGTGGGGGTCTGCTGACAAATCGCGCGGATTTTCTCGCACGCGACCATGGTAGGCGTATACACGTAGACGGTGAACTGATCGATTTGGACCGTCTGTTTCCCCGCGCAGTATTCATGCCTGCTGATGTCGATTTCGAAGCGTGCCTTGCCACCCGGTCGTGACGGGATGGCTTCTCGGCGTATGCCGTCCAACTGACCGGCCAACTCATCGTAGCGCGTACGAGAAATCAGCTTGAACTGCAGATCGTAGCCGCCCCAAAAGGTCTCCAGATCCGGCGAAATGTTCTCCGGTTTGGGTTTGAGCGTTACGTCAAATGCCACGTATCCGGCCGGTTCGAAGGTCTGCGTGAGCCGAGACTCGATTCGCGACCTGATTCCCTCGAGGTCTGACTGTTCGAACTCACCCTCCATGGAGAAGTCGAGGTCAAAAGATGCCCGCGACGAAACGTCGTGAGCAAGGCTGAGAGCGTTGCCGCCCTTCAGAACAAGGCTGTGCACCAGCTCGTCTTCCGAAAACAAGGCGACGATTGTCAATCGCTTCAGCTGGTCAATCGTGTGCATGGGCATCCGGCCTGGCCTCGAAAGCCGCTCGAAGCCTCAAACCAACTTAGCACGGGCGGGATGTTCGTGCCACCGCCGCACAGTGCCGTCGGTTAGAGGCTGGCCTCGCCGGCAAGCGCGATCAGACTGGAATGGAGCAACCGGCGCCGGCTGACCTGGTTTCCGGTAAACCCTGGATGAACGTGAACTCCGCAGGTAGAGACGGGGCCGCCCAGCCGGACGCCCCCGCTTCCCTCTCCTCCTGCAATGTTGTGCGGCAGCTATGGACAGGTGGTTCCGTAGACGGCCAGCAACGCCGACAGATCGGCCAGGTCCACGTCGCCGTCGCCGTCCATGTCGCCGTCTTCCGGGTCGGCCCCGCTCGTCATACCGTAGTGCGCCAGCAGTTGCGACAGGTCGGCCAGATCCACGTCGCCGTCGCCGTCCAGATCACCCGGGCAGTCTTCGGCCGGGTTGACGATCAGTGTGGCCTGGTCGGAGGTCGTCGAGCACATGCCGCCGAACTGGCTGGTCACGACGCAGTCGAACAGGCCGGCATCGCCCAGCTCGACCGGGTTGATCGTCAGCGTGTACGTCGCGCTACCGTAGTAACCGTTGCCATCACTGAGGTCGACACCGTTCCGACGCCACTGGAAAGTGTAGAACAACGGGTTATCGACGCCCACTGCGAAAATCACCGCATCCCCCTCGGTGGCGGTGACGTCCTGTGGCTGCGACAGGATCACCGGCGTGTCCTGATCGACGAGAATCTCCGCGTTGTTGGAGGTTGCCGTGCAGCCATCGACCAGGTTCGTGACCTCGCAATTATAGTTGCTGGCCTCATCCGCGGGCGTAACGCCCAAGATAAACAGCGTCTGGGTGCTCGCACCGACGATGTGCACGCCGTCGTCCACCAGCTCGATCGTTCCTTTGCGCCACTGATACGCGGGTAGTGGGATATCCACCTGCACGAACAGGTAGGCGTTGTCGCCAAGACAGACCTCCTGGCTCGGCTCGGGTTGAACAATGAATTCCGGCTCGACGCACCCGCCCACGTTAACCGTGTAATCCTCAACCTCACCGTAGCTGGTATTGCCGCAGGGGCTCAGCGCAGGGTCGTAGTCCCCATCCTGAATGCGAACCCGCATGCGCGTGCTACCATCCGCGGCACTGGCCGGCGGCACGATCGTGGTCGTGTACGGCCCCAAGCCGGACCATGACGTGGTGATCGTCTCACCCGAGTCGTAGAAGTCCCCATCCTGGTTCCAGTCCACCCACAAGCCGCCGATATCGCTGCTCCAGTCGGTGTCCAGCGTGACGGTGATGGGGTATCCGTTACCGGTCTCCATGTCCGTGGACAGGCTAGTGTAGTTTGCATACCCGCTCGACCCGCTGGGGTTGTTGATCGAACCCACCTGGACTCGGCTGATGTACTCGTAACTGGTTGAGTTCGAGGAGGCCGCGCAGTAGCCGCCCGACCCGCCCCCGCAAAGCTGTTCGCGGGCATTCTCGAAGGCCGACAGGTCGATCCGCGTGGCGTAGTTGGGGCAACCGATCGTGCAGTGCGTCACGATCCCGACGATCGCGCCGTTATACACCACCCCCGAGCCCGAGTTGCCGTAGGTCGTGTCGATGGTGTACGTGTAGTACGTGCTGTACCTTTGATTGATCGGGCCGGTGCTGGTCTGCTGCGTCTGGCTGCGGGTCGGCTGGCCGTTGTCCACGCCGTAACCCCAGACCGTGCAGGTCGCGCCGGCGTTGGCCGGTGAGGTCGCCAGCGGCATGTACACGCCATAGCGCTCATAGGGCGTCTGGCCGTAGTTGTTGGTGCCTGGAATCATGACCGACCAGTCGTTGCCGACGCCCCCATTCGTAAACATGTGCGAGACAATCGGGAACTGATCCGCGACCGGTGGGTTGTTGGGATAGCAATTCGAGTCGGAGTTCGGCACGTTGAACTGGATCACGTCGTCCCAACCACCGTCGGCACAGTGTCCCGCCGAGACAATGCAGCTCTCTTCGTTGTAAACCGACCCGGTGCAGCCGACCGGCAGCAAGCGGCCCGACCACTCTTCGTCCGACGGCGTGCGGTTGTCCGACCCGCAGATGCCGCAATTGTCGTCGGCACACGGGCCCCGCCAGCCACCGTCGACCTGGTACACCCCAACCTGTTCCAGCACCACTCGGTTCTCCCGCGTCCCAGGCGCGGCAACCAGCTCCAGGTACACAGTATCCCCGTTGAAGTATGCCGACGTGTTGTTCCACATCCCCAACTCGTAGGCGTCGAGCTCCTGCACCTCGCCGTCCAGCGCCGATGTCATCCGGACAAAGCTGCCCGCCTCCAAATCGACTCCGCCAAAATACAGCCGCAACCAGACGGCGTCCTCCATCGTCACAGTGGCTTGGTACACGACCGCGAAGTCTGTCGCCGCGTTCGCCAGCCTGCCGCTGTCCAGCGGGTAGGTGGCATACTCGCCCAGCGGCCAATCAAGCGTGGACTGCGCCAGAACCGGCGCGGTGAACACTACTGCCAACAGCAGTACCGATGCCCGCAAACTCAATCTGCGCATTTGTCTCTCCCAGTGTTGGCAATGACCTGTTAGGTGTCCCTGCCGCAACGGATGGCGACTGGCGGTGCTGTGCCAAGGATTCGCAGACCGAACGGCAAGCGCCTCCGGTAACTACGCGTACCGCGTGCGCCCGCAACCCGTGCGTGCACGCGCAAGCAAACTCCTCGGCAGTTGGCTCCCTCCACGCGCTACGGCATAGCAATTGTGCATCCTCGCGCCTCGGATCAGCTCACCACGCGCGGCGCGAGAATTCCATCTCACAATCAATCCTCGCCAAAGACGCCGCCAAAGTCAAGAAGAAACAGCCTCAACGCCCGGGCGCGCCTCCGCCTCAGCCGACGTGAACCGTAAAGGCGCGATGAGTGAGACTCATTTGACAGCCCGTCGGCCTCACTGCCAAATACGCCTTCCGCCGTCACGAGCGAATCGCGCTACTGCTCTGTCACGGCTTGTCTTACAGGTAGTGGCGTCGGCTCCCTGCGGCCGACGTAGGCGAGCGAACGGCTATCGAGAATCTGCGTCGGCCGCAGGGGGCCGACGCTACCCGCGGTTTGAGGCGTGACAAAGCACCACCGCTAAACCGACGGCAGACACCGCATGAGAATCCTCAGCACCCTGGCCGCCGGGATGGAGCACCGGCGCTTCCCGGCAATCGCGGCGCTGGTCGCGCTGGCGCTGATGCTCCCGGCCCTGTGGACCGGCTGGCAGGTCGACGACCACATCCACCGCTTTCTGCTGCTCGGGTCGCCAGGCCTCCCCGCTCTGCACGTCGACCCGCTCGACCTTTTCGCGCTGATCGACGGCGATCCGCAGCGCAACGCCCGCCTGATGGACATCGGCGTCCTGCCCTGGTGGACCTACGAGGAGTTGCGCGTAGCCTTCTGGCGTCCCTTATCCGCCCTGACACACTGGCTCGACTACCAGCTCTGGCCAAACTCGCCGCTCTTGATGCACGCCCATAACCTGCTGTGGCTCGCACTCGCCGTCATACTGACCGGCACGCTCTATCGCCGACTGATCGGCCCCACCTGGATCGCCGGGCTCGCAGTGCTGCTCTTCGCGATCGACGACACGCACGCCCTCCCCGCCGGGTGGATCGCCAATCGCAACGCGCTGGTCGCCGTCGCCTTCGGACTGCTGACCCTCCTGGTACACGATCGCTGGCGACGCGACGGCTGGCGTCCCGGTGCCTGGCTGGCACCGCCGACGCTCCTGCTGGCACTGCTCTCCGGCGAGTCCGCGATCGGCACGGGAGCGTACTTGCTGGCTTATGCATGTTTCATTGACCCGGCGTCGCGGCGACGCCGGCTGGCGGCGCTCCTGCCATACGTCGCGATCGGGCTCGGCTGGTCGCTCTGTTATCGCGCGCTCGGTTACGGAGCGAGCGGCTCCGGCCCTTACAACGATCCCACCCAGGACCCGTTGGGCTTTGCCGGGCTGGTGCTCCAACGCGCCCCATTGCTGCTGATGGGGCAGTTGGGCGTTCCTTCGGCGGATGCGAGCTCGATCGTCTCCGCCGGCGTCCTGCGCGCCTTGTGGTGCTGGGCGCTCATCTTGCTGGCGCTGCTCTGCCTCGCGCTCTTTCCGCTGGTGAAGCGCGAGAGATCCGCCCGCTTCTTTGCGGCGGGGATGTTGCTGTCCGTGCTGCCACTGTGCTCGGTCTTCCCGATGGATCGCATACTCCTGTTCGTCGGCTTCGGCGCGATGGGGCTGGTGGCGCAGTTCCTCGGTGGGCTACGCGAGCGCGCCACGTGGCGCTCAGACCGCCCCGCCTGGCGGGCCATCGCCCGGCCGGCCGCCATCATGTTGATAGCCATTCACGGCGTGCTGGCGCCGCTGACGCTTCCGTTACTAGCCTGGCTGCCCGTGTTGATGGGATCGGCGCTGACGGGAGCAACGCACAGCCTGCCCGACGATCCCGCCCTCGCCGACCAGCAACTGATCGTGGTGAACGCACCGGACGCTTTTTCCGCGTCATACCTGACCATCCTGCGAAAACTCGACGGCCTGCCGACACCCACGCACACCCGCGTCCTCGCCCCGACCGGCCAGATGATCGAGCTGCATCGCGTGGACGAGCGCACGCTGAAAGTGCGCCCCGAGCTCGGCTTCCTCCCGCCGCCTGGCACGCCCACCGGAGATTCCCGACATCCCTCCCTCGATCTCGTCTACGCCCACCAGCGCCTCGACCAGCTCTTCCGCGGCCCCGCGTACCCGATGAGCCTGGGACAACGCGTCGAGCTGACCGGCGTGAGCATCGAGGTGACCGCATTGACCGACGACGGACGACCCGCCGAGGCGACCTTTCGCTTCGCCGTGCCGCTCGAGGACCCCACGCTCCGCTGGGTCCGCAGCGAACTGGACCGGTACGTTCCCTTCACGCCGCCGGCCGTCGGCGATACGGTGCGTCTGCGGCCGACCATGGCGAAACGACCCGAGTAGCCTGTGCGAGCCGGAGCAATGTCCAAGACCGTCCGGGACGATTTGGAGCGCGACGTCACGTTCAGATTTCCGCCCCGGCGCATCGTCTGCCTGTGCCCCTCGCTGACCGAGACGCTCTTCGCGCTCGGGCTTGACGAGCAAGTCGTCGGACGTACCAGGTATTGCATCCACCCCGCCCAGCGCGTCCAAAGCGTCACTGTGGTCGGCGGCACTAGAGACATCGACAGCGACCGCGTCCGGGCGCTGCGGCCCGACCTGGTCATCGCGGCCAGAGAAGAAAACCCAGAGCAGGTTGTCGAGCTGCTGGCCGATGCCCTGCCGGTGTTCGTCTGCGATGTGACCGATTACGACAGCGCCTTACGCGCCGTCACCAGACTCGGCAACCTCACCAACCGTGCCCAGCAAGCCGCTGCACTCGTCCATGGAATCTGCGCAGCCTTCGCGGAACTTCGGCCGAACACAACTCACCGGGTTGCGTATTTGATCTGGCGAGAACCATATATGGCTGTCGGCTGCGGCACGTACATCCACGCACTCCTTGAAAAGTGCGGCTTCGAGAACCTGTGTAAGGGACTTCCCGGTCGCTACCCGGAAATCACCACCGGATTGCTGCGCCAACTCGCGCCCACCTGGATTCTGCTGTCCTCCGAACCCTTCCCGTTCAACGAGTCACACTTCGGCGAGCTCGCCAGCCAGATCCCCGCCGTACGCGTAGTCCGCGTGGACGGCGAGATGTTCAGTTGGTACGGGAGCCGCATGCTCGCCGCGGCCGAATACCTCAGGAAACTTATTCGACGACTCGATGCGCCGCTGGACCTCTGACACGCCGGGTGCCACTGGCGGCTTGTCCGCCAGTGCTTTAGTGCTACGCCACACAGCCGTGCCGCTGGATGCGTTCGTGCCGCGCTTATGATACGATTCGCTTGGGCGTTTGCGAAAGCTCGCTCAATCCCGCTGTGAGGAGACACCCGTGTACCGACAGTTGTTGTGCGACAGTCGCCGCCTCGCGGTGCTTGCTTTACTTCCCGTCGCCCTGATTGGCGTGTCGGCTGCGTATCCGCAGACCCACACCTTCGATCCCAAGGACTACCCGGCTGCCAAGCGCGGCGAGACGGTCGACGAGCTGCACGGCGTCAAGGTCGCCGACCCCTATCGCTGGCTCGAAGACGAGCAAAGCGCGGAAACTCAAGCCTGGGTCGACGCGCAAAACGACCTGACCCAGAGCACGCTGGCCCGCTTCGCCGACGTCAGGAAGCAGGTCGCCGCCGAGCTTGAGGCGGTCTACGGCGTCGACTCGGTTTCGAACATCCGCCCCTATCGGAACCGTTACTACTTCACCAGGCGCACCGGGCTCGAGAACCACTCCAAGGTCTATATGAGCGAGGACGACTATCGCGCCACGCCAAAGGTCGCCATCAATCCCAACGAATTCAGCGAAGACGGCACGGTCGCGATGGACTGGTGGTACCCCTCCCCCGACGGTGCCCTGATCGCCTACGGCAAGTCGTCCAGCGGCTCCGAGAAGAGCACGCTCTACATCCGCGACGTGCGCACCGGCAAAGACCGCCCGGACGTCATCCCCTTCACGCAGTATTGCTACGTGGCCTGGAACGGGGACGGGACCGGCTTCTACTACAACCGCTGCCCCGACCCGACGACCGTCCCCGCGGGTGAAGAAAACTTCCACATGCGGGTGTACTTCCACGAGGTGGGCGCCGACTACCAGCAGGACCGCTACGTCTGGGGCGAAGGCCGCCCGATCGATGAGGAGCCGCAGCCATATTCCTCGAGCGACCACACGCATGTCCAGCACCCAGCCGCTTCGCCCCGTCGCCGCCGGTCTCGGCGCGATCACCAGCGGCGATGTCGTCGATGGCCGGCTGTTTCTCCGCACGAACTACAACGCCCCGCGCTTCCGCATCTGCACCGCCACCGTGAGCCAGCCGACGCACGAGCACTGGCAGGACCTCATCCCGCAACAAAAAGGCGTGATCGACGGCTTCGCAATCGTGGACCGCAAGCTGGTCGTGCATCTGGTTGAGGACGTACACTCACGCCTGCTGGTCTACGATCTTGACGGCCACTCGCTCGAAGAGGTGACTCTCCCGGGCGTCGGCACCGTCTCCGCCTACACGCCGGGCGTCGGCACCGTCCAGGCCTTCGCCGGCTCGCTCGACGACCCGGGCCTGTTTTTCACTTTCTCCTCGTGGGTCGTGCCGACCACCTCGTATCGCTACGACCTGCGCACGCACGAGCTCGAGATGCTCCACCAGCGCGAATGCCCGCTTGACCTGAGCAACTACGAAACCAAGCAGGTCTGGTACAGGTCCAAGGACGGCACCCGCGTCCCGATGTTCGTCGTCGCCAACCAGAGCATCAAACTCGACGGCAACAACCCCACGCTGCTGTACGGCTACGGCGGCTTCAACTCCAGCTTCTTTCCCTACTACCGCCCGCGCATCCTCCCGTTCCTCAAGCGCGGCGGCGTGTGGGTGTTGGCAAACATCCGCGGCGGCGGCGAGTTCGGCCAGCCCTGGCACGACCAGGGCCGCCGCGAGTTCAAGCAAAACGTCTTCGACGATTTCTACGCCGCCGGCGACAAGCTCATCGAGCTCGGCTATACCAACCCGAGGAAGCTCGCCTGCAAAGGTGGCAGCAACGGCGGCCTGCTGATCGGCGTCGCCGTTACCCAGCGTCCCGATCTCTTCCAGGCCGCCGTCAGCCAGGTCCCCCTGATGGACATGCTCCGCTTCCACAAATGGGGCATGGGCGCCCAGTGGGTCCACGAGTTCGGCAACCCCGACGATCCCGAGGAGTTCAAGTGGGTCCACGCCTATTCGCCCTACCACAACGTGAGAGCCGGCGTGGACTACCCGGCAACCCTGATCGTCACCGCCGAGTCCGATAACCGCGTCGACAGCGCACACGCCTTCAAAATGACCGCGGCCATGCAGCACGCCACCTCCGGCACGCGCCCGGCCCTGCTGCGCTGCGAGCGCAAGGCCGGCCACGGTGCCGGCAAGCCGCTCAGTATGGTCGTCGAGCACCGCAGCGAGGAATGGGTGTTCCTGATGTGGCAGTTGGGAATGATTGAATAGCGAATTAGCAATACGGAATTGCTAACGGCTAAATGCACATTCCGGCGGCGGGGAATCCACCTTCAGCGGGTGCCGCCGACGCTGGTGACTGAGAGCGCCTAACAATACCCCCCTCCCTCGTAGGGAGGGGCCAAGGGGAGGGTCAAAACACCGGACGCCCGACCCCCTCCCTACCCTCCCCCTGAAAGGGGGAGGGGTTTTGATACCGGCTCTAATTGCAATCGTCGCCGTACTGGCTAAGCAGCGCCGCGAGGTCGCCGAGGTCGACGTCCCCGTCGCCGCCGGGCGGGTCGATGTCACCCTGCTCCGGCGTGGCGCCGGACGTGATGCCATAGTGGGACAACAGTTGGGCCAGGTCGGCGAGATCGACGACGCAGTCGCCGCTGCCGTCGATGTCCGCGGTGCAGTAGTTGCCCGAGGCCCCCGGATTCGGACAGCCCCCGCCGTTGGGCTCGACCGTAAGCGTCGCGGTGTCGGAGGTCGTCGAGCACTGGGCGCCCAACTCATAAGTGATAACGCAATCGTACTCGCCGGCGTCGCCGAGCTCGGTCGGATCGATCTGCAGGAGCGCCGTCGTCGACCCGGAGATACGGTCGTCGTCGGAGAGCGGGCTGCCGTCCTTCCGCCACTGGTAGATCATCCCCAGCGAGTCTTCGAGCAGTACCAGGAAGCTGGCCGGGTCACCGGCCGTGACGGTCTGGTCCTGAGGCTGGTAGATGATCACCGGCACGTCGGTGTCGACGATGATTTCGGCGGGATCGGAGAACCCGGGGCAGCCGTCGGCGTCGTTGATCACCAGGCAGTTGTAGTTGCCGCCGGCGTCGTCTTCCGTCAGGCCGACGATCAGCAGCGTATTGGTGTTGGCGCCAAAAATGTGGGACCCGTCATCGACCAGCTCGAACGTGCCCCGGCGCCACTGATACAACGGAGAGGCAATGTCCACCTCGACGGTCAGCGTGGCGTCTTCACCGAGACAAAGCGTCTGGCTAGGCTCGGGTTGCGTGATGAACTGCGGCGCGTCACACGGCGGATAGTCGTAGCCCAACACGTCAAACATGTTCCTGTCGGCAAAGGTGTAATAATCGGGGTAGCGCGTTTCACCGGCGCCAATCGCCGGACACATGCAGCCGTAATTGTTGTCCTGCCGGAAGTGGCTGGCCTGATACGGATACCCGTCCTCCATGCGATACGTGTAGTCGATCAGATCGGAATTGTGCTGGTCGTTCGGATTGTTGTAGTCCACCAACCGGGGCGTCGTCTGGAACTCCTCGTAAGTGTCCGGGTTATAGTCGCCCTCCCCGTCCTGCCGGCAGAAACGGTAGAGGTCCATGGCCTCCATATGGTCGGCGTTATCCGCGCCCGAGACGAAGCCGAGCGCGTGACCGGTCTCGTGACAGGCGACATCCACGAACGAGGTGGACAGCCACCCGACTCCGTTCGACGGGTCATAATCCCAACTGGCGTTGCTGTTGTAGCTCATCGACGCCGCCGTCCCGCCGGCCGTGCCAACCGTGGAGCCGTAATTCGCCTTGGTCCAGTCGATGAGGTTCTCATTGGTCACCGTTGAGGAGCCGGCGTTATATCGCACGGGGCAGGTGTTCCCGCTCGGCAGCCAGCCCTGGATCACGTCGTCACTGTCCATGCCGGCTTGCAGACCGTTTCTGGAATTGACATAGCTGACGTTCGTGATATAGGAGGACGCCGTCACGCCGAGGACTCCCCCGCCCATGGCGTCGAAGCCACAGTTCAGGCTAACCGTGATGCCATCGCTGAAGAGGCTTTCCAGGTAGGCCTCGGCCATCGCGAACGCGCTCAGCGCCCCGGACGGAACCGAGCCATCACAGTTGTAGATCACGTCGATGCCCGCGCCGCGCCCCCCGCTGTCGATCACCACCACCGGACCGTCCTCGAAGGCGGCATGATGGCGTTCGGCGTATCGCCGCAGGTCGTCCACGGTCAGGTCGGTCAGGTCGGACCCGCACATGAACCGCCAGCGCTCTTCGGTTTGGATCTCGATCTGGCTGCCATCGAAGTAGAGCGTGCTCACTTCGGGCTCGCCCGGGATCACGTACTGCAAAAAGCGGGGCAATTCGACCTGGCTCGGCCCCGGGCCGACCGGCGTCATCTCCTGCGCCAGCACGGTCGTCGGGACAAGCAGGACCGCCGCCGAGACAGACACACAACAAACGAACCAGGTGCAACATACCCGCGCGGCTTTGGCGGTTGAAGTAGTCATTGTCAGCTCCCACGAAGAGGAATCAACTCCCGTAGTCTTGCGAACGCTTCGTTGACCAGCGCGGAACGTGGCGCGCATCCACGAGCCACGGGCGAGCGCAACCTCCCGATACTGCTTGACTTACGACCCCGCCGCTTGCCCGCAGGTCCAAGTCCGTCACGAGCCCGCCAGCCGTGGTCCGCTTCGAACGCTCCCTCCAGAGGCAAGCCCGCCGGGTAGGTCGGTTACGCAAGACCTCCTTCTATTCAACGTTAGTCACGCGGCGGTCACGGGTCAATGACTTTTGACCGGACCTGCCGGGTACATGACGCAGTCGGCGGACGCGGAAAGTCTAGCGGGCGGGCGCTGGCGTTGGCCGCGAGCTTCAGCCGCCACTCGGCCGCCTTATCGGGCTTGCCCCACAGATCGCTATCCGGGGATAAGTCCAACTACTGGCTCAACATAGGAATTCGACTTATCCCCTCTCAACCCTCCCCTTCAGCCCCGAAACTGGACTCATCCTGCTCTGCAGAAAAGGCCGCCGAGGCTGTCATCCCGACGACCGAAGGGAGGAGAAACTATGAAAGCCGGGCCTCGCTTGCGTGGCCTGTTTCGGGTTGGTACCCAGAGGCCTGTACGGGCTCGTCGCTGGGACGGCCCAATCTTGGTTCTCTCGCAGGAGACCCGGCAATGATTATTCTCGCGATGGATCTCGGTCAGAACAAGTCGGCCAGCTGTATTCTTTCGATGGAAACCGGCCAGGTGGAGTTCGGCGCGCTCAAGACGACGCCGACGGCCGTGCACGCGCTGCTGGAGAGCGTGCGGCCCGACCGGCTGGTGATTGAAATCTGCCCGTTGGCCGGCTGGGTTGTCGACCTGGCTCGCAGCCTGGAGCTCGAGGTGCAGGTGGCCGACGTCACCGGCGAAGCCTGGCAATACCGCAAGGTCAAGCGCAAGACCGACCGCGACGACGCCCTCAAGCTGGCCCGGCTCTCGGCGCTGAACCAGATCAACGGTGTCCACGTGCCGGCCCGCCCGATGCGGCAGTGGCGTACGCTGATCAACTACCGCAGCGGTCTGTCGGCGGAACGCACCCGCATCAAGAACCGCATTCGCGCGTTGCTGCTGCGTGAAGCCTGGTCGCTGCCGGCCGGCAAACGCGCCTGGTCGCAGACGCTCCGGAAGCAGCTGGCCGAACACGCCAAACCACTGAGCGAATGCGGTCCGGATGATCTGTGGCGGGGCCTGCTGCGGCTCGAGCTCGAGCATCTCGAGCAGATCGAAATGCTGCTGGGCGAGGTCGAGGCCCGGCTGGACCAACTGGGCCGGGCCGACAAACGGGTCCGGCTGGTGCAGACCATCCCGGGCGTCGGGCCGCGGACGGCCGAGGCGATCGTGACCGCGATCGACGATCCGCAGCGTTTTGCCAACGGCCGGCAGGTGGGGGCCTACGCGGGGCTGACGCCCCGTCGCTTTCAGTCCGGCCAGCTCGATCGCAACGGGCGAATCAGCAAGCGCGGCAACCGGGTGCTGCGCAAACTGCTCAACCAGGTCGCCTGGCTGTCGCTGCGCTACAACCCCTGGGCCCGGCAGACCTACGAACGCATCCGCGGCGGACGAGCCGATCGGAAAAAGATCGCGATCACCGCGCTGAGTCGCCGCCTGTTGGTGATCGCTTGGGCGATGCTGCGAGACGGGCGGCGCTTCTCGCCACGTCGTCCGCCGAAGCTGGCCGCGTTGGCGGCCTGAGACAAAACTTCTTTCCCCTCCGGAGAGCACCGGAGGGGAGTGAACGTTGCCTGAGGTCCGTGAGCACCTCGGTGATGATCGCATTAGAGCGGAGCCAAAGGACTTGAACTGGAGCGTGTGTTCGTGGCGAATGGCGCGGCGAGAGGCGGAAGATCCCTTGGGACACCAAGCCCGCCGAGGAGAATACGCCCTCGTCGCACAGTTGAATGGGAAACGCCTGCTGGCGTTACAACCCGGATAGAAGGTTGAACCATCGCCAACGCACCCCTTGACAAGCCCGGCTTCATAGAAGGGATCTCGCCACGAGGTCGAGCAACGCTCGGTTGCGGGGCTAGATTCCTCGTCGCTGCGCTCCTCGGAATGACACCCGTAGAGCCCTTTTCTACGAGAGCAGACTTATCCCCTTTACCCCCCCCCCTATACGAAGCCGTTCAACTGGAAACGCCACCAGCTTCTTTCGGTGCTTGCTCCTCGGCCGCGGCCTGTTCGGCGGCGGTCGCTGCCGGCCCTCTAACCGCCGACGGTTCGCTCGCACCGGTGAGTTCTTCCAGGGTCAGCTTCTTCCCCGCGGCGCCGTATTTCGCGAACGCTGGCTTGTTGGGCGCCAAAATCATGATCATGTGCCGGCCGTCCATGCTGGGCGGTCGTTCGACCTTGACCAGTTCGCCGAGCTCCTCAACCACGCCGCGGAAAATCGCGACCGCCACATCGCGGTGCGCGCGCTCGCGTCCGCGGAACTGCATGGTGAATTGGACCTTGCTCCCCTTGCTGAGGAACTTAAGCGCCCGATTCATCTTGATCACGCGATCGTTGCGATCGGTCTTCGGCCGCATGCGCACCTCTTTGAGCTGCTGCTCGTGGTGCTTGCGGACCTTCTTTTTCATGTGATACTTGAATCTGCCGTAATCCATGATCCGGCAGACGGGGGGACGCTCGTTGCGGGCGACCTCGACCAGATCCATGCCGGCTTCCCGCGCCTGGCGCATCGCCTCGAAGGTCTCGACGATCCCCAACTGGTTGTTGTGCTCGTCGATCAAGCGCACTTGCGAAATACGAATTTGCTCGTTGGCGCGATAGGTTGATGTGGTCCCCTTAGCCATGTACTCCGTTCTTTATGTGGGCGAAAGCCTGGCGTGCTTCGCCGGGCGCCGCGGCGCCGCGATTAATGATCTCCTGCGCACACGCGGCCAGGAATTCGGGCAGCCCCCAACTCCCCAACTGCTTGCCCTCACGCGTGCGTACGTTGACCGTCTGCTCTTTCATTTCCTGCTCACCGATGACCAGGATATACGGCACCTTCATCAGCGTGGCCTTACGGATCTTCGCTCCGATCCGCTCGCCACTGTCGTCCAACTCGGTTCTCAGATTGGCCGCGCGGCAAAGCTCGAATACCTCGCGGGCATAGCCGGTGGACTTGTCACTCACCGTGCAAACCGTCGCCTGGATCGGCGCGAGCCACAACGGGAACGCGCCGGCGCAGTGCTCGATCAGAATTCCGACGAAGCGCTCCATGCTCCCGAAGAGCGTGCGGTGGACCATCACCGGCCGATGCAGGGCATTGTCGGCGCCGACGTACTCCAGCTCAAACCGCTCGGGAAGGTTATAGTCGACCTGGACCGTTCCAAGCTGCCATTCGCGCCCGATCGCGTCCTTGACGATGAAATCGATCTTTGGTCCGTAGAACGCGGCCTCGCCCGGTTCTTCGGAGTACGTCATACCCGAAGCCCGAACGACGTCGCGCAGGGCCTGCTCGGCCATTTGCCAGTTCTCAGGCGAGCCGGTGTATTTGCTGCTGTCCGCGTCGCGCAGCCCGATCCGCACGCGGAACTCGGTCAGCCCAACCATCTTCAGGACAAACTCCGACAGCTCACAGCAGTCGACGATCTCCGCGGGCAGTTGCTCGGGCGTGCAGAAGACGTGCGCGTCGTCCTGCGTGAACCCGCGCACGCGGGTCATACCACTCACTTCCCCGGACTGCTCGTAGCGGTAAACCATGCCGAATTCAGACAGCCGCACCGGCAAATCGCGGTAGCTGCGGGGTTCGGAGGCAAACATCTGAATGTGGTGCGGGCAGTTCATCGGCTTGAGCAGATAGCCGTCCTCCTGCGACAGCCAGGAGCGAATCCGTTTCATACGCTCCTCGGCCGGCGCGTCGGGCAGGTAGCCGGCCCGCTTCAGGTCGGGATACTCTTCCGCGAGCCGACCGAACAGCTCGAGCTCCGCTTCGCTGGCCCGCTCGCCCGCCGCCGTGCAGGCCAGCTCCCACAGCCGGTTCAGTTCACGGGCCCGATCCGATTCATACAGCGGCGGGTACTGCGCGTCCTTGTAGTACGGAAAATGCCCGCTGGTGCGAAACAGATCGAGCTTGCCGATGTGCGGCGAGTACACCGGCTGATAGCCGTGCTTGAGCAGCTCGTGCGAGAGCGCCTGTTTCCGGACTTCTTCGCCATGTTCCCCGAGAGA
>CAZDTB010000002.1:0-31461 GCA_964508075.1 uncultured Planctomycetales bacterium | reverse complement strand
GCGCCTGTCGGATGTCGTCCGTATTCAGGGGTTCGAGCAGGTCCCCGCGGTAGTTTAAGCGGCCCCGGGCCGGCAGGCGCAGATATCGCGGCACGAGCGGCGGGACGTTGGTATAGCGGTTGTTGTATTGTTCCTCGCGGACACCACGGCGCATCTCGAGCGCATCGCGGACCCCGCTGGTAGTCAGCAGGCCGGTCTTGGCACCGGTGAGCGTCAGGACGGCATTGGTCGTGACCGTGGTGCCGTGCACAATCGTCTCTATGGACCGCGCGAGCGCGTTCAGCGAGACCCCCATGCTCGCGGCAATCTCGTTCAAGCCGTCGATCAGGCCGATGGAAGGGTCGGAAGGGGTCGACAAGACCTTATAGATCTGGGGCTCTTCGCCTGGCCGGGTGACCAAAAAATCGGTGAACGTCCCGCCCACGTCAATGCCGATCTTCAGCTTCATCTTGTTCCCCCTCCAACCCCGAGTTCCGTGGCGAACTCGACGCCCTTCATAAACGCCTTGGTGTTGGTTTCTTTGAGCGCCGGCGGCAGTCGTTTCGAGACGGTGTTCCAGAAGCTGTCCGCCGTGCAGGGCAAACAGCCGGAGCCGAGCAGGCAGCCCAGCATGACCATGTTCAGCGCTTTGATCGACCCGGCTTCCGCGGCGTATTGCGTGGCATCAAAGGGAAAAGTGTTGGGAGCTACGGAACGTATTCGGTCGGCGAGCTGTCGCACATCGGGGTATTCCGCTTTGCCTTCCTTCAGCACCGCGCGTTGCGCCAGGACGAAAGGAATAACCGGGGCGGTGTTCATGTACACTACCGTGGACGACGATATGAACGGCAGCGCCCGCGCGGTTTCGACCGGTTCAAAGCCCATGACGAAGTCGGCCCGCCCGCTCGGGATCACCGGGCTGATGCCACCATCGATGATGACGGAGGATTGCACGGCGCCGCCGCGCTGGGCCATGCCGTGCAACTGTCCGCTGACGACCTGATGGTCGAGCTCGAGAAAGCAGTCGCACAGCAGGCGCGCAGCCGTCAGCACACCCTGGCCGCCGGTACCCGCGATGAGTATCCGGCAGCCTGATCGGTTTCGCCGGTCATTGAGCGTCTGCATTTACACCCTCTCTGACGCCGCCGGCTGGATAGCGCCGTGCTGGCAAATTCGGGCACACAGCTCGCAGCCGGCGCAGAGGTCTTGATCGATCGTGTAGACGCCGTCCGCCACAAGGATGGCCGGGCAGCCCAGCACACGAACGCACAACGAGCAGGCGTTGCACAATTCCGGGTTGATCGCGAATGGCGGCCGCTTGCTGCGCTTGGTCACGCGGCGCTGGTTGACGACGCACGGAGAATGGAAGACCACGACGTTCACGCCGGTGCCGCTCTTGGCTTGCCTGAGGGCGGCGATGGTTGCCTCCTCATCGAACGGATCGAGGGAGAACACCTCGCGCACACCCAGGCCGCGCACCGCATTCTCAATTGCATCGCCGTCAGATGTCTGTGCACCCGGCTGTGGACTTTCCTTCGACGTTCGGCCGCTTGTCGTCACACTGGGCTGAAAGCCGGTCATGGCGGTTATGTAGTTATCCAGAATGACGACTGTGATGTCGTCGTCGGCCTGCACGGCATTGACCAGCGCGGGAAGACCACTGTGGAAGAACGTCGAATCGCCGATGTAAGCCACAGTGCGGCGGCCGGTGGTACGCGCGATTCCGGAGGCCTGGGTGACCGACGAGCCCATACAGAGCACCGTATCACAAGCGTGCAGTGGCTCGCCGTAGCCGAGCGTGTAGCAGCCGATGTCGTTGCAGTAGACTGTGCGCTTGCCGAAGACCTTGTTGACCATATAGAAGCTCGCCCGGTGCGGGCAGCCGGGGCAGAGGACCGGCGGTCGCGGCGGCAGCCCGGGAACGGCTTCCGGAAGCTGCTCCCGCCGCTCGAGTTTCAGATAGTCGCGAACCGCATCTTCGACCAGATCGGGCCCATACTCGAACTCCATCGGGAAATGCCCGCTGTGTTTGCCAAGGACGGGAATCTGACGGCGGTTCCGAAACGCGCAGAGGCTCACGCGGTCTTCGACAAATGGCGTTAACTCTTCGACCACCAGCACCGAATCAACCGATTCCAGGAAACCGAGCAGCACTTTCTCAGGGATTGGATAGGCCCCGACTTGCTGCAAGCTCACTTCTCTCTGGAGGCCCAGGTCCTCGATGACTTGAGCGGTGTAGGCATACGCGACGCCGCTCGCGATGATGCCCTGCCGGCCGCTGCCGGTACGCGGGAAAAAGTCTGAGGTCTGCAGCAATTCTTCGGCGTGCCGAAAGCGACCGGCTAACTCCTTGCGCATACGCCGGGCGTTGGCCGGAATCGGCACGTACCGGGGTGGGTTCTTAGTGAAACCAATTCTGTTCTTGCGGGCGGGCAGCGGTCCGAGTTCGACCATGCCGCTGCTGTGACACACGCGGGTCGTCGGGCGCATGATCACCGGCAAACGGGTCGCTTCTGAAAACTCGAAGGCATACCGCGTCATCTTCCGGGCGTCTTCGGGTGTCGCCGGATCGAAGACGGGGTAGTAGAGGAAGCTGCTGAAATGCCGCTGGTCCTGTTCGTTGGGGCTGGTGATCGCGGAGGGGTCTCCGGCAGAGACAATCACCAGGCCCCCTTCCACGCCGACATAGGGCATGGTCGAGATCGGGTCGGCGGCGTAGTTCAGGCCCAGGTGCTTCATCCCGCACATGGCCCGGGCGCCCGCGAGGCTGGCCGCGAAAGCGACCTCCACGGCGATCTTCTCGTTGACCGAGTACTCGAACAGGACGTCGGCGTCCTTCGCGATTCGAGCGAAGGTATCACCGATCTCGGAGGAGGGAGTGCCCGGATAGCACGAGAAGAACTGAACGCCGGCTTCCAGGGCCCCGCGCACGATCGCCAGGTTTCCCAGCAGGCAGGCGCGCGTGCCAGGACTGTCTCGCAGAATCTCATGCCTGAGGGCTGTGCTCATCCCTCACCCATTCCCGGCGATTCCTCTGCCCGTCAACAGCCTGAGCAACCGTCAGATTGTCACTCATGCCAACCGCGAAGCGCCGCATGGCCTCGAGAACACGTGCCAACGCCGACACGCGCTGCTGCGGACACGCAGCCGCCGAAAAGCTGCACACGTAGCTGGAATCGCCGCGTGGAAGCGGTTTCCCGCTCGCCGCAGACAGGATACCGCGGCTCACGTGAGCACGCCAGCGACACCAACGGCGCCCGGACGCAGCACGGCTGGTACAATGCTGCCAGCGGCTCTGCGCCACGATCAACACGAATTGGAGACCCACGATGCGAGCTCTGCAAACGGTGGCGGGCATCCTGCTGGCCGCGCTATGTTCGCTGCCAGCGTCCGGCCAGCAGGCGGCGCTGTTCGATGAGCTGACCGAGCTCTACCCCGACACGAGCCCCGCCGCGGGAGTCGAGCGCATGGTCTCTCACACCGCGCGCGGCGTACCCGCGGGTGTGCACGCGCTGGTCAGTGGCCTGCCAGCCGGGGCGTTGGTGCGATGCAGCCTCGTCGAGAACGGTGTCCCTGTCACCGTCGCGCGAACGTACCGGCTGATCGACGTGCCGGTGGAACAGAACACTGGGCTCGTCAGCCGTACCGAGGCTTGGGACGGCAAGGACAACCCGCACGTCATCCGCCCGGCACCCTTTCGCATCTTCGAGGTGCTCGAGCCGTTCGACGGCGCTGTCCGCGCCAACGAGGCGGGAGTCCTGGCGCTCCGTGTGGAGGTCCCCATCGCCCCGGACGACAAGGTCCAACCGCGGACCTACACAGTCAGCCTCGAAGCCGATGCCTGGCGCGCGTCGCTCGGCTGGGAGCTGAACGTCCACGCGGTGACAGTCCCGCCGGTGGGTCTTCAGAGCCCGGGTTATACGAACTGGTTCAGCCCCGACATCGTGGCTCAGCGGCATGACCTTGAGCCGTGGAGCGAGCCGTTCTGGGAGATGCTCGGACGCTATGCCGATCTCATGGCCCGCGGGCGGCAAAACACGTTCTGGATCCGGTGGCGAGACTTCGTGAGTGGACGCGAGAAGGAGAAGCTGACACTCGACCGGCCGCGCTTCAAACGTTACGTCCGGCTCTTTCTCGACCGAGGTTTCACCGTGGTCGAGGGCGGCCACCTCGCCTACCGTCATAAGGGTGACTGGAACTCGCCCAGGCTGGACCTGGGCCTCACCGGTGCCGATGTCAACAGCGACGAGGGTCGGGCGGAGCTGGCAACACTCCTGTCCGACGTGCGGGCAGCCCTCGCGGAGGTCGGCCTGCCCGAAGGCGCGCAGTACCTCCAGCACCTGTCAGACGAGCCGACCAACACTAACGCCGAGAGCTACCAGGCGTTGGCCGAGCAAGTTCGGCGTCACATGCCGGGCGTGAAGATCTTCGAGGCGACCATGTCGCTCGAGCTGGTCGACGCGGTGGATCATTGGTGCCCGCAAGTGCAGGAATACCAGAGACACCGCGACTTCTTCGAGGCGCGCAAAAACGCGGGCGACAAGGTCTGGGTCTACACTTGCCTGGCGCCGGGCGGCCCGTGGCTGAACCGCCTGCTCGATCAAGAGCGCCTGCGTCAAGTGTATCTCGGCTGGGCGCTGGTGAAGTACGACCTGGCCGGGTTCCTGCACTGGGGGTTCAACCACTACCGGCCCGGAGTCGACCCGTTCACCCAGAGCGTCGTCCCGCACGGCCAAGGCCCGCCGAATTACCTGCCGGCAGGCGACTCACACGTGGTCTACCCTGGCAAGGACGGCCCGCTGTCAGGGCAACGTTTCGAGGCGCAGCGGATCGGGCTGGAGGACGCCGAACTGCTCCGGCTGCTGGCAGCGCGCGATCCAGCTCGCGCGCAGGCAATCATCGCCAGAGTGTTCCGCGCGTTTGATGACTACGAAACGGATTTGGCGGCCTACCGCGCGGCGAAACGCGAGCTCCTCGTCGCCCTGTCACGCGAATCCGATCACTGAATTCAGGAGATTGGGCGTTCGCTGTCCGTAGCGCCAGCGCGTCAGAACTTCCAGCCGGCGCGGTATTCCTTGCTGACGTACTGGTTGGCTTCCGGGACGTTGGTGAACTGCATGTTCTTGCCATCCCATTCGAGTCGGCGGCCCATGCGCAACGCGATGTTGCCCAGCAGGATCGCCTCGGTGAACGGGCCGGCGTAGGCGAAGTTCGACCGCGCGAAATCCAGGGGCTCCTCTCCCTTGCAAGCTTTCACCCACTCTTTGTAGTGCCCGGGCGAGCGTTCGAGCATCTGCGGGGGCTTGCCGATCTCCTTCATCTTCGCCTCGGGGATGATGCGCGGGCTGTTGCAGTAGTCACCGGCGACCAGGATGGTGGCCTTGGTGCCGACGAACAGGCACCCGCCGCTGGCGTAGTGGCGGTCCAGCTCGAGCTCCGCCGGGAACGATGGCTTGAGACCGCCGTCGTACCAGTAGTTGGTGAATCCGGGCCGCCCCTGGCGCGCGGGGAACTCCCACTTGATCACGGCGTTCTTCGGAAAAGCGTCAGCAGTGATGGCGGTGTACGCGACCGGCTCAACCGCCGTTGGATAACCGGGATCGAGAACCGCCCACACGCCATCCATCGTGTGGCAGGCCATATCGCCCAGGGCACCGGCGCCGAAGTCCCACCAGCCGCGCCAGTTGAACCAGTGATATGGTCCGGCACCCTCGCCCGATGCGGGGCCCTTGTACGGTCGGTGCGGTGCCGGGCCGAGCCAGATGTCCCAATCAAGGTTGGGAGGCACCGGGTCCTCGCCTTCGGGGCGCTCCATGCCCTGCGGCCAGATCGGTCGGTCGGTCCACACGTGGGTTTCCTTCACGTGACCGATGGCGCCGCTGTGGACCCACTCGTAGACCAGCCGCCAGCCCTCCATGCCGTGCCCCTGGTTGCCCATCTGGGTGACGATCTTGTCTCTCTTCTCGGCAGCGTACTTGGTCAGTTGCCGAGCCTCCCACGGCGTGTGCGTGAGCGGCTTCTGTGTGTAGACGTGCTTGTCGAGCTGCATCGCGATGGTCGTCGCCGGGTAGTGATGGTGATCCGGCGTGCCGATCATGACCGCGTCGAAGTTCATGTGCTCCTGGTCGAACATCTTGCGGTAGTCCTGGTAGCGCGTGGCGTTGGGGTAGAGCTTGGCGGCTTGGCCCATCCGCTTGGTGTCCACGTCGCAGAAGCAGGGGCAGACGACGCCGAGGTCCTTGGTGTGCTCGACGTGGGAACCGCCCATGCCGCCGGTGGCTACGAACGCGATGCGGAGCTTGTCGCGTGGGGTGGCGAAGATCGGGCCGCGCCTGCGGTCGCTGGTGGCGCAGCCGGTGACGCCGGCGGCGAAGGCGAGCCCCGCGGCAGTGGCGCTCTTCTTCAGGAAGGTCCGTCGAGTGGTACGTTTCGCGTCTTTCATTTGGTGAAGCCTCTCTTTCCGAGCTGCATGTCGCCTCGCGTTTGATCGACCCGGCATTCTAACGTCGTATGGGGCTGGTCGGCTAGTACGCCTCAATCCGTCGGCGGTACGCCCGGCTCTTGGAGCGCCTATCAAAACCGGGTGGCACGGGCGTCTCGCCCGTGTCGTCACCGGCGGGACGCCGGTGCCACCCTAGTTGTGTTAGGCCCTTTTAGTCCTCCTGCAGCGCGCCGGGGGCGGCAGCCTGGTCGAGCTCCTCCAGTCTCAGGCGTACACTGACGATGAAGGGCTGTTCACCCTCGATCCAATGGCCGTAGGTGGTGGTCACGAAGGTTCCGTCGGGCAGGACTTCCACTCCGGGGTAAGCGCAGTCCCAGCGGTGGTGGTTGTCCATCAGGCGGACGCGGTACTGACCCTCACGGCCGTGGACGACGTCGTCGTAGGTGCCGACCCAGGCGACCCAGTCGCCCTGCGTGGGGCTGTCGAGCGTCGTGTCGCGAAATGAGATGAAGAGCCGGCCGTCGGGACCGTACTTGCCAATGTGCCGATCGCCGGTGAGCGCGCCGGGCAGCTCGCGCGGCTTGGACCAGGTCTTGGCCTCGTCGTTCGAGAACATGACGTGCGAGTTCCTGCGCCGGCTGTTCTCGCGCAGGAGGATCGCCAACTGCCGGCCGTCCGGAGAGCGGATCATGCCCGGCTCGCACAGTTGCACGTCGCTGCCGGACCAGATCGTTTCCGGCTCGCTCCAGGTCAGTCCCCCATTCTTGGAGAAGATCTGGTAGAGCGTGAAGGTGCCGGTTGGCTTGCCCGCGTCGCGGAAAAACCGGCCGTCGTCGTGGAACATCGCGACGTAGTCGCCGTCCTTCAAGCGTTCGACGCAACCCATCGCGACTATCCCGCCGAAATCGCCGATGGGTCTGAGCGGCGTCCAGCTGTGCCCGTCGTCCTCGGAGACGGCCATGCGGATTGGGTACAGGCCGGAAAACACGATCAAGCGCTTCCTGCCGGTCTTCGGGTCGATCACGCGGTGGATCGTGGGGACTTCCTGGCTGGTCTCCCAGTTCTTCGGGGTAGGCAGACGTTCGGACCAGGTCAGGCCGGCGTCGGTGCTGCGCTTCATCACGATCGGGCCCTTGCCGTGACCTTTCGGATAGATGCAGATCATCGTCTGGTGGTCTTCCAGCAAGACAGTGGTGGGGTGGCCGAGGTACTGCCCCGGCTCGCGATCGACGATGACTTGGCGGTGCTTCTGATCGGCGAGGTCGATCAGCGGGATGCTGTAGCCGCGTGGCATCGGCGGATCGACCGCTCCGGCCGCAATCATTGACGCGATCTGCTCGGTCAAGAGGTTGGCCACTAGGCGGTGTCCCTCGTCGTTGGGATGCACGCCGTCGGACAGGAGCGCGTCGGCGGTCTGGCCGGGGACACGGTCGTAGTCCTGGTATCCCTGATAAACGTCGACCAGCGGCACGTCGTGCGCGCGGGCGATCTTCCTCACGGACTCGGCGTATTCCGCGTTCAGCACGTTGAGACCCCAGCGGTCGTCGGGCTTGTACGGCGGCCTGCCGCATTCTGTTTTGAGCGCGTCGGTCCAGAGCAGAGCATTCTGCGTCATGAGGACGACGTGAATGCCGTGGCCTTTGAGCGTCCTGACATAGTGAGCGAGATTCTGTTGGTAATCCGGCAGGGCAACGCGGGGCTCGGTCTCGCCCTGCTGAATCGCGACGGCGGAATCGTTCAGGCCGAACTGGATGACAACGAGATCCGGCCGGTGGCTGAGGACGTCGGCCTGGAAGCGTTCTCTGGCGTCGGCGGTGGTGTTTCCGCTGACGCCCGCGTTGATCACCTCGACCTCAATCCCGCGCCCCGCGAGCTTTCCGGGCAAGCGCTGGGCGTAGACCTGCGCGACCCCGGCGCGGACTGCGGTGGTGGAATCGCCGAACGCAACGATGCGGAGCGGTTTGTCGGCGTCCGGGCGCAGGGGGGTGACGGCGGTGAACGGGCAGACGACCCACAGCCCCGCAACCAGTTGGCGGCATCGCCAATTCATGGAATTTCCTCCGATCGGGCCTGAGTATGGCGCGAGGCGCGAAGCGGGCGCGCTTCACAAAGACGGCGTCAGTGATGATACTAACGATCGATGGAAACTTCGATTCGCACGTTTCGCCGGGAGGACATCGCGTTCGCCCTCGCTCAAACGCAACGGGAGGGCTGGGATTCGACGGCTGAGCTCTTCGAGACGTGCCTGGCCCACGATCCGGAGGGATGCTTCGTCGCCGAGGCCGCCGGCCAGGGGGTTGGCCTGGTGACCACGACCCGCTACGCGCGTAGCGGCTGGGTCGGCAACCTGATCGTACTGCCCGAGCATCGCCGGCAAGGCATCGGGCAGCGACTGATGACTCACGCGATGGCACACCTCTCAACCCGGGGAGCGCAGACCATCTATCTGGAGGCCGATCCCCCGGGGATCGAGATCTATCGCCGGCTGGGCTTCGTCGACGAGTTCGAGTCGCTGCGGTTTCGATTCACGCCCGACGGTGGCCCCGGGCCCGCCCCGGCCGAACGCGTCACCACGGCTGACCTGCCGGCCCTCGCGGCGTTCGACGCGGAACACTTCGGCGACGAGCGAAAGCGGCTGTTGGAGCTGTTGTTTCGGCAGGCGACCGCGACTTATTGGCTGCCCGACGGCGGAGAGGTGCGCGGCTACGCCTTCACGGTCCCGTCAAGCTTGGGGGTGCGGCTTGGCCCGTGCGTTGCTGCTGACGCACGAGCTACGGAGACGCTGGTGCAATCGGTGATCGCCGACCGGGTCGGCACGACGATCGTGCTGGGCGTCTCCGGTCTGAACCGCGGCGCAATCGCCCTGTTCGAGTCGCGGGGCTTCGAGCGCTGCCCGTCGAGTTTCCGAATGGTTTGTGGCCGCCGCGACACGGCCGGCCACCACGAGAACATTGTTACCATCGCCAACGGCGCGATGGGTTGACGAGGAGGTCTCGCAAATGAACTGGGCTGTAAGATTGATTCTGGGTTTGGCAGTCGTGGGAATTGCCAGTTGTCGGTCGGCCCAGCCGATCGCCGAGCAGGGGCCGGACATGGTTGAGGAGACCGGCGCCGAGCGTGATGCCCGGATGGCGTGGTGGCGCGAGGCCCGCTTCGGGATGTTCATCCACTGGGGCCTGTACGCCATCCCCGCCGGTGAGTGGGAGGGCAACACCAATCATGCCGAGTGGATCAGACACACGGCCCAGATCCCGATCGACGACTACGACCAGTTCGTCGACCAGTTCGATCCGGTTGAGTTTGACGCGGACGAGTGGGTGCGCATCGCCAAGGATGCGGGCATGAAATACATCGTGATCACCTCCAAGCATCACGACGGCTTCTGCCTGTTTGATTCGCAGCACACCGACTACGACATCATGTCCACGCCGTTCCAACGAGACATCCTGGCGGAGCTCGCCGACGCCTGCCACCGCGCCGGTCTGAAGATCTGCTGGTACCACTCGATCATGGACTGGCACCATCCGGACTATCTCCCGCGCCGGAGCTGGGAAGAGCGGCCGGCCGAGGAAGCGGACTACCAGCGCTATGTCACGCATCTGAAGAACCAGGTGCGCGAGCTGCTGACCAACTACGGTCCGATCGGCGTGATGTGGTTTGACGGCGAATGGGAGGACACCTGGAACCACGAGTACGGCCAGGATCTGTACGACTTCTGCCGAAGCATCCAGCCCGACGTGATCGTCAACAACCGCGTCGGCAAGGGCCGCGGCGGTATGGCCGGTATGACCAAGGAGGGACGTTTCGCCGGCGACTTCGGCACGCCCGAGCAGGAGATCCCGCCCACCGGGCTGCCGGGCGTCGACTGGGAAACCTGCATGACGATGAATCGCCACTGGGGTTACAACCAGCACGACGACGACTGGAAGTCGAGCGAAGACCTGATCCGCAAGCTGGCCGACATCGCTTCGAAGGGTGGGAATTTTCTCCTGAATGTCGGCCCCAAAGCCGACGGCACCTTCCCGGGAGAAAGCATTGAGCGCCTCCGCGACATCGGCGCGTGGATGCAGGTCAACGGCGAGGCGATTTACGGGACGAGCGGCAGCCCGTTCGAGAGCCTGCCCTGGGGACGTTGCACTCGGAAAGCCCTCGAAAGCGGAGACACGCGGCTGTATCTGCACGTTTTCGATTGGCCGGAGGACGGCTTGCTGGCTGTGCCCGGCATTTTCAATGAGGCTATTCAGGCCTGCTTGCTGGCTGATGCCGGCCGAAGCCCGCTGGATGCGTGGCGCGACGAGGACGCGTTGATCGTTCAGTTGCCGGCAGAGGCCCCGGACCAGATCGACAGCGTCGTGGTGCTCGATGTCATCGGCCGACCCGACGTGAGTTACCCGCCGACGATTGCGGCCGAGACGCAGATCTTCGTTGACGCCCTGGAAGTGTCCGTGACGTCGGATCGGGAAAACGTGGAGGTTCGTTATACCACGGACGGCAGTGAGCCGACCGCGTCATCGCCCCTGGCCGAGGGTCCGATCTCTCTGACGGAAACCGCGACGGTTCGGGCCCGGGTCTATCGTGACGGCCAGCCCGTCAGCGACACCAGCGAAACCACGTTCACCAGAGTCCTCCCGCGGCCGCCGGTGATGACCGACGGCTACCTCCCGGGGTTGTTGTACGAGTACTTTGAGGGCGACTGGGACTGCCTGCCCGACTTCGACACGCTGACGCCGGTGAAGTCCGGGAGGCTCGCGAACTTCACCTTCTTGCCGCGACAACGCCTGGAGCACTTCGCCCTGCGCTACACCGGCGCCATCACCGTGCCGCACACCGGCGTGTACACGTTCTCCACCAGCTCGGACGACGGCAGCCGGCTGTACATCGGCGAGCAGCTCGTCGTTGACAACGACGGCCTGCACGGCATGCAGGAGCGGTCCGGTACGATCGCGTTGTCCGCCGGGGCACATGCCATCACGGTGACGTACTTTGAGAAGACTGGCGGCGACGGGCTCGAAGTCCGCTACGCCGGTCCGGGCATCGAAGAGCAGCGGATTCCGGCGAGGGTGCTGGGGAGTCCGCGGCGGGCCGCAATCCTCACGCCGGCGCCGCGCCAGCTCGCCTGGCAGGAGCTGGAGTTTCATGCGTTCGTGCACTTCGGCGTCAACACGTTCACCGATCGCGAATGGGGTGAGGGCACCGAGGATCCGGAGATCTTTAACCCGACCGAGCTCGACGCGCGCCAGTGGATCAAGGTTTTCAGGGACGCCGGGATGAAAGCGGTTGTGCTTGGCGCCAAACACCACGACGGCTTCTGCCTCTGGCCGAGCAGGTACACGGAGCACTCGGTGGCCAGCAGCCCCTGGCGCGACGGCCAAGGCGATCTGGTCCGCGAAGTCGCCGACGCCTGCCGCGAAGCCGGACTGAAGTTCGGAATCTACCTGTCCCCCTGGGATCGGCACGAGCCCAGTTATGGTGACTCGCCGAGGTACAACGAATACTACCAGAACCAGCTGACCGAGCTGCTGACGGACTACGGGCCGATCCACGAGGTCTGGTTCGACGGAGCCTGCGGCGAAGGGCCGAACGGCAAGCGGCAGGTCTACGATTTCGACGGCTACGTGGCGTTGATCCGCGAGCTGCAACCGGAGGCGGTGATCTTCTCCGATGCGGGCCCCGACATCCGCTGGGTCGGCAACGAGCGGGGCTACGCAGGTGAGACCAACTGGTCGATGTTGCGGCGCGAGCGCTTCTATCCCGGCGCGCCTCACTATCAGGAGCTGCCGGAAGGCCATATCAACGGTACGCACTGGGTGCCGGCCGAGTGCGACGTCTCAATCCGGCCCGGCTGGTTCTATCACGCCAGCCAGGACGACCAGGTCAAATCGGTCAGGGAGCTGGTGGACATCTATTACAAATCGGTGGGTCGCAACGGCGTTTTGCTGTTGAACGTGCCGCCCGATCGGCGCGGATTGATTCATGAGAACGACGTGGCCCGCCTGATGGCGTTTCGCGCGGTGATCGACGAGACTTTCAAGGCCAACCTGACTCTCGGCAAGCCGGCCAGCGCGGACAACGTCCGCGACGGCATCCCGGAGTTCGACGCCGACAAGGTTGTCGATGGCTGCCGTGAAACCTACTGGACAACTGACGAAGGCGTGACGCAGGCGGCGCTCACCATCGACCTGGGCGCGCCCACGACGTTCGATCGAATCATGATTCAGGAGAAGATCGAGTTGGGGCAGCGGGTCAAGGCGTTTGCGCTCGAAGCCTGGGACGGGCAAGGCTGGCAACCGATTACGCAGGCCACCACGATCGGATACAAGCGACTGCTGCGGGTTGACGAGGTGACCGCCTCGCGCGTGCGGCTGGTGATTCATGATGGTCGAGCCGCCCCGGCGATCAGCGAGCTCGGATTGTTCAAGGCTTCCGCACGAGAGGGGCAGGGCGTATAGAGCTTCTCCCGTCACGCGAGAGCTCTACACACTTCTCCAGGCCTGAGCGCCGCACCCAGCCGCAGAGCCCGGGTGACTGCCGGCAGCAGTGTCCGCGAGCGCAGACGATGCCAAAGCAAGACCAATATGACGTGCTGGTGATCGGCGGTGGGCACGCCGGCGCCGAGGCCGCTTGGGCCGCCGCCCGCCTGGGCGCGACCACCGCTCTGGTCACGTTCGAGCGGACGGCCATCGGGCGCATGTCGTGCAACCCTGCGATCGGAGGCATCGGCAAGGGCCAGATCGTTCGTGAGATCGACGCGCTCGGCGGCTTGATGGGCATCGTTGCCGACCAGACCGGCATCCAGTTCCGCATGCTCAACCGGCGCAAGGGCCCGGCCGTCTGGGCACCCCGGGCACAATCCGACCTCAAAGACTATGCCAGCACGCTGCGCGGTTGCCTCGAAGCTTGTCCAAACCTGACCATCATCGAGGGCGCGGTCGAGTCAATCGAAGTCGAGAAGCTCCCCGAGCACCGGCCTGATTCGGCGGACGCCGAGAGCGCAGTCACCGGCGTGACGCTCCGCGACGGCCGCCAACTCGCTGCGACCACGGTCGTAGCGGCAGCCGGCACGTTTCTGAACGGGCTGATGCATACGGGGGAGGAGCAGACGCCCGGCGGGCGGATCGGTGAGGCAGTGGCCAGCGGGTTAAGTGATTCGCTGAGGCGACTCGGGCTCAGGCTCGGTCGCCTGAAGACCGGCACGCCGGCGCGCGTGCACCGCGACACGGTCGACTTCAGTTGTCTCACCGAGCAGCCGGGCGACCCGGAACCGGTTCCGTTCTCTTTCATGCACAGCGGCGTCACGCAGGATCAGGTCCCGTGCTGGATCACGTACACGAACCCGGCCGTCCACGAGCTGATCCACGCCAACCTCCACCGGGCCCCCCTGTTCACCGGTCAGATCGAATCGCTCGGGCCACGCTACTGCCCGAGCATCGAGACCAAGGTGGTGCGCTTCGCCGACAAGGACAAGCACCAGGTCTTCCTCGAGCCCGAGGGTCGCACCAGCGAGCGAATTTACCTTAACGGAATCAGCACGTCGCTGCCGCGCGACGTGCAGCGGGCGATCATCAAGTTGATCCCCGGCCTGGAAAACGCGCAAATCTTGCAGTGGGGCTACGCGATCGAATATGACTTCGTTCCCCCCGAGCAGATCGACGCGACCCTGATGGCCAAACGTGTTCGGGGGCTGTTTTTGGCGGGGCAGATCAACGGAACCAGCGGCTACGAGGAGGCGGCGGGACAGGGCCTGCTGGCGGGACTCAATGCGGTTCAGCACTGTCGCCAAGCGCGCCCGGTCATAATCGGCCGTGACCAGGCGTATGTGGGGGTCATGATCGACGACTTGGTGACGCGCGGGATTGTTGAGCCGTACCGGATGTTCACGTCGCGAGCGGAGCACCGCATGCTTCTGCGTTACGACAATGCTGACGCCCGCTTGACGCCGCTGGGGCGTGAAGTCGGTCTCGTGGACGATGCCCGCTGGACGCGCTTTCAACGCAAGTCTCGGCGATTGGGTGAGTTACGCGCGTTGCTCGACACCCTGCGGCATGAGGGCAGGACGCTCCGGCAATGGCTCAAGCGTCCGGACGAGGATGGGGAGCGGTTCTCAAAGATGTTCCCCGAGTTGGCTGACCTGTATGGGGAGCCGGACGTTTGGGCCAGCGCGCTGGTCGAAGTGAAGTACGCCGGCTACATCGAGCGTCAGCAGCGCTCCTTGGAGCACTTTCGCCGACTGGAGGACGAGCACATCCCCGATGGATTTAACTTCCAGAATATAAGCCATTTGCGTTACGAAGCGGCCGAGCGCTGGACGGCGGTGGGGCCGCGGAGCGTCGGGCAGGCCGCGCGCGTGAGTGGGATTCATCCGACGGACATTACGGTCTTGCTGGTGGAGCTGGCCCGTCGTGAACGCGATTCAGGCCACGTACCGCAGACGCAACGTCCGTAAAAAGCACTTGCCAGCTCAACCTATTTCGCGTATATTACTATAAGATGGGGTATATGGGTAAAGTGGCGAGGCCCGTCATGGGTAAGGATAACACACAACGCGCATCGACTGACAAGAAGGGCGTCTTCACCACCGGCGAGGTCGCCGAGATCTGCAAGGTCAGCCAGCAAACGGTGATACGCTGCTTCGACAGCGGTCGGCTCAACGGGTTTCGGGTCCCGGGATCCCGGTTCAGGCGGATTCCGCGCGAAAACTTGATCCAGTTCATGAAAGAGAACAACATCCCGCTTGATCAGCTCGAGATGGGCAAGAAGCGTGTTCTGGTGGTGGACGACGATCCGGCGATCGTCGAGATGCTGGTCGAGCTGCTGGAGCGGGACGGGCGGTTCGAGGTGCAGACCGCCGGAACCGGATTCGACGCCGGCTTGCGCACCAAGGAATTCCAGCCGGACCTGATCGTGCTCGATTACATGCTGCCGGACATCAACGGGAGCGGGGTGATTCGGAGCATACGCGCTGATCCGTCGGTGAAGGATGTGAACATCATCATCGTCTCGGGCGTGGTGAACCGGGAAGACGTTGAGGCACTGCTCGAATGCGGTGCGGACGATTTCATGCAGAAGCCCTTCAGCATCGAGCAACTGGTGAAGAGAATCACGGAACTGGTTTGTGAATAACGGGACTTCGCGCACGACGGGGGGACCGCAAGAGCTCCCGACGCCGGAGCTGACGTTAACCCATCTCGATACGCTCCCGACGCTGGCACCGATCGCGGTCAAGCTGCTGCAAGTCACGACCGACGACGCCAGCAGCGCGCAGAATGTGGTTGAGACGCTGCGCGGCGACCAATCGCTGACCGCCAAGATTCTCTCCATCGCAAACTCCGCCGCGCTGGGCGCGGCGGGCAAGATTACCACGCTGGACCGGGCGGTGGTCCTGCTGGGCTTCAAGGCGGTGCGCGGCATCGTGCTGACCGTCAAGGTGTTCGAGTGCCTGACCGCGGGCGAGTTAGCCGGACAGAAGCGGCGCTTCGACCGGGTGGAGTTCTGGAAACACTCGCTCGGGGTGGCCTGTGCGGCCCGGCGCCTGGCCGCTCGGCGGAGGCAGCTCGAGATCGATCCCGAGGAAGCGTTCGTCGCCGGGCTGCTGCACGATCTGGGTAAGGTGGCGCTGGACGCCGTCTTCCCCAAAGCGTACGACCGGGCGGCGGCGCAGGCGGAAGAGACGCGGAGCGACATGGCGGACAGCGAACAGGCGGTGCTGGGTGTGGATCACACGGTGGCGGGCCGGCACGTGGCGAAGCGCTGGGGTTTGCCGGGCGATCTTCAGGATGTGATCTGGCTTCACCACGTATCGGTGGAGACGCTGACGCATGGCGCGACCTCGCCCGCGTTGATCGCACTGGTGCAGTTGGCCGACACGTTTGTTCGCGAGCAGCGTATCGGTCACTCGGGCAACTACGCGCTCTACGAGCCGTCGGCACACCTCGCGAAACACCTCGGATTTGCCGAAACGGACCTCGCGGCACTCGCGCAGGACGTGGTCGGTGACGTGGCCCAGTACGCATCGCTGCTCGGGTTGGATCAGGAGACGCCCGAGGGGCTGTACCTCAAGTCGCTGACGCGCGCGAATGCCGAGCTGGGGCGGCTCAACAACGAACTGCTCGGCACGAATCGTCGGCTGTCGGCTGCGGCCCGCTATTTCCAGGCGATCACGCAATTCGATCGGCAGTTGAACGCCCTGTCGGACTTGAGCGCGGTGGTAGCCGCGATGGCGGATGCCTCGGCAACGGCGCTGCAACGCGGCCGGTTGGCGGCGTTCGGCGTGCACGATCGACGCGTGGCAATCGAACTCTGCTGTGTCGGGACCGACGCGCAGCGGCGCATCACCACGACCGAGCGCCCAACCGAAGAGATGCGTAACTGGCTGCACGAACCGGGCGATCTCATCGCCGCGACAGTCGCGCGGGCTCCGCCGACGGTACGTGCGATGGTGGCGCCGGTGGTGGGGCAGCTCGGCCGGGGCGACTGTTGGCTCCTGCCGATCGTGCACGACAACCAGATTGCCGGCGGGATCGTCTTCCTGTCGGAGCGTGACGAGCGAAGGGCCCTGGTCCCTGAGAGCGAGGAACTGCGCTCGTTTCTGGCGAGCCTGGGGCTGGCGCTGGGTCGCGCGAATGCCCAGACGGCGGCGCGGCGACTCTCGGAAGACCTGGCCGAGAGTAACCGTCGCCTGCAGCGGATGCAGGCCGAAGCGTTGCGGACGCGGACGCTGTCGATCATCGCGGAGATGGCTGCCGGCGCGGGGCACGAGCTGAACGGTCCGCTGACGGTGATCTCCGGTCGCGCGCAGCTGTTAATGGATCAAGTACGCGCCCCGGAGGTGCGGCGCGCGCTCGAGCAGATCTGCAGCAAAGCACACGAGTGCGCCCAGATCGTCAAGGACTTGATGGACTTCGCCCAGCCCCATCCGCCGAAGCCGAGCATGACGGACCTGGGCGCCTTGTTAGCGGAGACACGGGACGTCTGGCTGGAGCGCTCGGGGCTGCCGGCGTCGCGTATTCGGGTTGACGTGCCGGACGAATCGCAATCAACCGAGAGGCCCACGCTCTTTGTGGACCGCGACCAGATCCGCACGGTGCTCGACGAAGTGCTGGAGAATGCGGTGGATGCGGTGGCGGCCAACGAGGGATGCATCTCGATCCTGCGGGAAGCCGACATTCCGGACCCGATCAGCGCGGGCCGGCCGGCCGTCCCCATCGAACAAGCACTCGAGCAAAGATCGTCCCGCTGGGTCGAGATCACGGTTCGCGACACCGGCTGTGGCATGGCCCCGGGAGTCGTTCAGCGCGTCTTCGATCCCTTCTTCTCGCATCGCGCGGCCGGTCGCGGGCGCGGCCTGGGACTGGCCCGGGCGCAGCGTATCGTGGAGGCGCACGGCGGCCGCATCTGGGCCGTCAGCCAACCCGGTGAGGGCACGGACTTTCACATCGTGTTGCCGCAAGCCGGCGATGAATAGAGACACGCCACCGCTTCCCTAGCTAGCGCACCCGCGACACAATGCCCGCATGCGCACGCGCCTCCGGTTCCGACGATTGATCTGGATCGCAGCAGCCCTGGCACTGCTGCTGGGGATCGCGTACGTCCAGGCCACCCGGCCGGAGGCGCTGCGAACCCGGTTGGTCGATCTGCTCGAGGGATTCGACCTGCGCGTCGTGCGGATCGGCAGCATCTCGTTCTCGGTGACGGCGGGGCTGGAAGTGCGGGACTTGGAGGTGGCCGCGGGCGACAGCTCGCCTTGGGCAGGCGTGGCGAAGCTGCCGAACCGGCCCCCGCTGCTGCAAGTGCCTCATACGCGCGTCAGCGTGAATCCGTGGATGCTGATGCTCGGCAAGTTCCAGCCACACGAGGTGGAACTGGACGCGCCGGCGATCGCGGTGATCCGGCCGGAGGGTCAAGCTTCGCTGTGGTCACTTGGCCAGGGCGGTCGCTTGCTATTGCCGCGCGAGGTCCTGATCGGGCTACCGAAAGCAGTGATCAATCGAGCGGAGATTCGAGTATTCGGCGTCGAAGACGGCCGGCTGCGCCTGCGCTGGTGCCGGGTGGTTGATGCACGGGGGGCGCTGTCCGACCGCAAGCGGTCTGAGCCGCGGGCCTACGTGCTGGGTTTCAACCAGGTCGGTGGCCTCGCCGGCGCCAAGCACAGGCCTGGTGCCCCGCACGCTGAAGTGCGTCTACAGGAGGGCCGGTTGATCGCCGAGTCGGGCTGGGTTGACCTCGAGCTGGAGCAGGTGCTGGTTCCGGAGCGCTGGATCGAGCTCGCCCGGCGTCTGGGGCTCTCCGGGCGGGCGCGCGTGAAACAAATCATGCTCGATTCCGCCGGTCTGGCTGGCGCGGAAGTGGAGTGCGATCGTGTGCGCTGCGCGCTTCCGGTCGAAACCGACATCGAAGACGCGGTCGCCGATTGCTTTGCCCAATTTGCGGACACGGCGGTCGCGGTCTCGTTCGAGCGGAGCGACCGGTTGACGGAGGGTCGATCTGGCGGGCTTCACGGCCGGTTGAAGCTGCGACTCGACGGCCGGCTCAACGACGCGACGGCGACGGTCGACCTGACTGTCGACGATATCGCCGATCGTCCCCGTCCAAGCGTCAGCGCGGGCGAGCAGACGGCGGCAAACCCGCTCGAGGACATTGAGTTCGGGGCGTACCGCGCCGAGATACATGTTGACGGACTGACGCTCCCGACGCTGAAGAACAATCCGCGTTTCGTCACGTCGGAGCGTCTGCCCGAGGCCTTGAGCTCGTGGATCCGCAAGTACGACGCCGAGGGACGCGTGAATCTCCGGGTCGCGATGAATGGCGACGGCTTGAATGGGAGATTGCAGTATCGCGGCGAGCTGGAAGCGCTGGACGGCTCCTGCCGGTACTTCCGATTCCCCTACCGGATCGCGGATACCCATGGGTTGCTGCGGTTTTCGAACGACGGGTTCGTCTTCGACGGTCTGCACGGGCGTCACGGTGCGAATCGCATCCGGCTGGACGGACGGCTGTTCAACTCGAAGTCCTGGACAGGGTTCCAGCTTTCGTTTCGCGGCCACAACGTCGTTTCGGACGCCGACCTGTACGCGGCGTTGCCGCCGGAGTATCAGGCATTGTGGCGCAGCGCGTCGCCAGTCGGTTTGTGGGATGTGCAGGTCCGGTTGGAACGGGAGCACGGATCGGCGGAGACGGGCTCGCGTCCAACGGAGGTTCACGTGGACGCCCGGTTGTTATCCGGCAGTCTCAAGCTGGACGATGGGATCCTCCTCGAGCACGCCGACGGCTTGATCCACATCGCCGGGGGACAGGTCGAACTCGACGATCTGCACGGCTATCTGGACGGCGCGCTGGTGCGAGTGAACGGGACACTGCATTCCGGCGACGATGCGTCCCCGCAATACGACGTGCATGTCGAAGTCGCCGACGCCGCCCTGCGGCGCACCAGCGCGGTGCACGACCGGGAAGGGCGTTTCATCAGCCAGTTTGAGTTCGAGGGTGCCGGCAACGTCTGGGCGCAGCTCAGCTCCGGCAATCTTGGGCCGAGTCACTACGCCGTCAACATCACGGACGGGGTGTTGACCGGATTCGACACGTGCGACCCGTGGACGCAGGCCGCTGGTTGGATCTCTTTGCGTGGCAATGAACAGTGCATCCGCACGCTGACGGCGCGACGTGAAGGCGGGGAGTTGGCCATCTCCGGCACGCTGCCGACACAGCTCGGGCTGCATTCCCCGATCGTGCTCGACCTGCGCGCCTCCGATGAGGATCTGGGACGGTTGCTGCGGCAGTTGGTGCCGGGCCGGTGGTCGAACATTCGCGAAGCACTCGGGCTGGCCGGCCGCGGGAAACTCACGGCCCAGTTTCACCCGCAAGAAGTGGAGGGCGCGCACGACCAACAGGCGGCGGAAATCCGGCTCGAGGCCGAGCGGATGCGACCGACGCCCTTGCCGCTCGACCTGCGCGACATCGACGCCTTGCTCACGCTGCACGCCAACGGGTTCGAATTGCACGAAGCCACGGCCCGGTACGGCAAGGAGGGGCAACTCACGGTCAGCGGTCACGGCGGCTGGTCGGCGGGAAGCCTCTGGACGGACATCTGCGTCGGAGCGTCGGATGTGGAGCTTGATCCCGAGCTCGTGCAGGCAATGCCGAAACCGCTCGCCGCGCTGCTGAAGCGCATGGCCCCCCGGGGACGCCTGCAACTGCGGCTCGACCAAGTGCTGCTGACCGGGACGCAGCAACCGGAGTGGAACATCGTCGGACAGATCCTGCTCGATGACGCCGAGCTGAATGTCGGTCTCCCGTTGAGCGGATTCGCGGGGTGCTTGAACGGGAGCTGTAGAATCCGCCCCGACGGGCGGATGGAACTGGACGCCCAGTTCACGATCGACCGCGGCCGGCTCGCCGACCGGCCGATCAAGCGCTGGCAGGGCCGCATTGTTTGCCGGCCCGACGGCAAGCGGGTGGAACTCGCAGAAGTACGCGGGCAGCTGTGCGGCGGGGAGGTCGTCGGCTTCGCGGAGATCGATCCCGATGCATCGACCTACAACCTCTCCTTCACGCTGCACGACGTCAGCCTCGATCAGTTCCTGCCACGCCGAGAGAATAAGCTCGGCCGGGCAAACCGGGGGCGACTCGACGGACACATCTTCGTGCGCGGCGATACCGAGAACGCGGCCCAGCGTGGTGGCGGGGGCGCGCTCCGCATTCGGGGGACCTCGCTGGCATCGAGCCCGATCACGGCTTCGGTGGCTGAAGCCAGCCAGCGGGAGACACGCTCGATCAGCGACGAGGTCGAGCAGGCCGAGGTGCGGTTTGTCTGGGAGGGTGAGGAGCTGAAGCTCACCAGGGTTGACATTCATTCACGCGATCTGCGTTTGATCGGCATGGGTAGCTGGAATATGTCCAGCGATGCAATCTCGCTGACGCTACTGGGCGCCACGCCCGAGGACGCACCCCGGCTCTTTTTGCTGACCGATCTGCTCGAAACCGCCGGCCAGGAGCTTTTGCAATACCGCGTGGAGGGGACGGCCGCCGAGCCGCGCGTCACCATCGAACCCTTGCACAACTTGACGGAACCAGTGCAGAAGCTGCTGAGGGGAGAGGAGTAGAATTGCTGATAGCTGATTGCCAATGGCTGATTGTCCGAACGGCGACGTGTTCTCGACTCGCGGTGACGCGCAATACGCAACCACGCATTAACCGTTAGCCATTAGCCACTATGTATTGAGTCGCTATTCCAGATATCCCAATTCGGCCAGCCGCTTCTCGAGCATCTGGCGCTCCTCGTCGGTGTAGACTTCGGCGTGCTCTTCAGCGATCTTCTCGACCGGCGGCTCGCGCTCGACCATCAGCTTCCGGACAAAGGCATCGTCCAGGACCTGGCCTTCCATATCCACCGGAACGCGCAGGCCCAGAGCCGCCAGCGCGGTCGGGGTGATGTCAATGATGTTGCCTTCGATCCGCTTGCCCGACTGCACACCGGGACCGCCGATCGCGACGATGCCCTCGGCGCGGTGGGTACCCTCCAGCCGGCTCTCCGAACACCAGCGGACCGGTTGCCGGCCGCGGATCTTCCGCACCACCGCTAACCCTGGGCGCGGCGAGAGCAGCAGGTCGGGGAGATCGGGGTAGTCTTCGCGTTTACAGCCGTAGAGTTGCTCCGTTTTGTGGACTTCCGCGAAGATGGCAATCTCGTTACCGTCGCGGTCGCGCGTCTGGGCGGATCGCAGCCGCTCGACGAGCTCGTCGCGCAGCTCTTCGTAGTCGCCGGGGTCGACGATCCCGATCGGGCCGCGGCCTTTCAGATTGATATACAGAAAGCCGGAGATGCCGGCGTGCATGACGCAGGCCTGGGTGCGCGACCAGTCGACGGCCAGATCGCGCTCGATGCCGCGGCTGCCCTGCTGGAAGCGGTTCGCTTTTCCCTTGGTCAGCCGGTGCATCCAGTAACCGGTGCGCTGGCTGGCCTGCTGCCAGGGGCTGCGCAGGGCCAAGTAACCCCACTGATGGAGCAGAAGGTTGGGCTGCGCCTTGCCGTCGAGGCTGCCGTGCCCGTGGTCAGACATGATCACCACCAGCGCCTCGTTCCGCTTGGCGTACTCGAACAGCGTAGCGAGGGCATCGTCGAGTCGGCTGAAACACCGGGCGGCCATCTCGGCCTCACGGGGGTACTTGTGATTGAACCGCGGGTCGAGATACTTCCATGCCTTGTGCTGGAGATTATCCACCAGCTTGTAGACGATCATCATCACGTCCCAGCCGAACTTGTCGCCGCAATACCTCGTGAGCTGCGACCCTTGGTCGAAGCTGTCGCAGATGTAGTCGAGGTTCAGCTTGAGCACGTCGACGCCGCCGAGCGCCTTGCGCCGCCAGTTGGTGCGATAGTTGTAGTTCGGGATTTCACGCATGATCTCCTGCTTGAGCTCCGGAGGATACGTGAAGTCGACATCGGTGCTGGGCGTCTCAAAGCCGCTGATCATGAAGCCGTTGACCGGGGTGGGCGGGTAGGTCATCGGCACGTTGATGCTGCCCACGCGCAGGCCCTTGTCGCTCAGCAGCTCCCACAGCGTTTGTTCGCGGATTTCGAAGGTGCTGTTGAAGGTCAGCTCGTGCGTGTGCACGTGGTACTTCTCGAAATCGACGATCCCGTGCCGGCCCGGGCCCTTGCCGGTCATGAACGTGGTCCAGGCCGCCGGCGTGATCGGCGGCGTGGTCGAGTGCAAGACGCCGGCCGACCCGGCCTCGATGAACTTCTTCAGTGCCGGCATGCGACCGGCGGCGATCATCGGGTCGAGCACGTCCCACGTCGCGCCGTCCAGTCCGAGGATCAACACGCGTCTGACCAGCGGCTTGAGCGGGCGCTGAGACTGCCACGACGATTGCGCCTGTGTGTCTTCACGTACGGCAGGTGTCACACCCATTGCTACACGCCTTCCTGGGACCGCACCTCGTGAGGCCGCCAACGCCGAGATGATACCGGCAGGACCGGACACCGGCAACGCGGCAGCGGTCCGGGGTGCTCGCGTGCCACGGCGCTCGGGTGCCATGTTGCTCGGCTGCCATGGGCAGACCCGGCGCAGCCGGGTTTGCCCGTGCCGCGCGCGCAACTGCCCCCGGCAATCCGAACGCGCAGCGCCAGCAAGCGCCCCAGCCACTGCGAATCAAGCCAGCCCTGAAAGGGCGAAAGCCAATAGCCGGGGGCGTCAGCCCCCGTTGGCGTCGGCGTGGCGCGTCAAGCCCCGGAGGGGCGACACAAGTCCCTGCCGATCTACTCCTCTGTCGCCCCTCCGGGGCTGATCCTGATGCATACGCTCGCGTTCCGGGGGCTCACGCCCCCGGCTACTGACTGCCGTCCCTCCGGGACTGTGCCGCATCTGGCCGTGGTCCTTTTTCAACCACGTTTTCGAGAACCAACCGCGGCGTTCCGTGGTCTAATGGGTGTGACGCGAGCCCGACATGAAGGCTGAACAGACCAGCGACGAAGACTTGCTGCGAGCTTTCGCCCGCGGCGGAAAGGCCGCCCTGGCGGAGCTGGCCCGGCGATACGAGCGTCCGCTGCTCGGGTTCGCCAACGGTCTGCTCGCGGGACGCAACGACCGCGTGGCGTGCGACGTGGTGCAGGAAACGTGGCTGCGCGTCATCCGCTACGCCGACTCGTTCGACGGGCGCAGCGGCTTCAAGACCTGGCTCTACCGGATCGCGATCAACCAGTGCAAGACGGTCTGGTCGGCTCGACCGGAGCCGGCGTCGTCGGAATTGCTTTCCGTACGAGCCGACTCCGCCGCCGGGCCGGATCGGAAGGTTCAAGACGCGGATCTCGCGGATCAGGTTCGGCTCGCGGTTGCCCAGTTGCCGCCCGAGCAGCGCCTCGTTGTCCTGCTGTGCTACCACAGCGGCATGAGGCATGAGCAGGCGGCCGAAATCCTCGAACTCCCACTCGGGACGCTCAAGTCCCGACTCCACGCCGCCCTGCGCGAGCTGCGTGAGCGGCTGTCGGCGGAGACGAAGCCATGACGGCAGAACACGACGAACAACTCGAACAAGCTCTGACCGGGCTGACGACCTGGCACGGCTCGGTGCCGCAACTGTGGCGTCGGGCACTCGGTGCGGCGAAGGTCAAACGACCCCGAACCTCAGCGCGACTCCAGTGGTTGATGCGGCAACGGCTTTCTGCCGGCGTCGCCGCGAGCATCATTGTCATCGCACTCGGCGCCACGATCGCAATCAATCTGCCGCATCTTGGTGTGAAGTACGACCGCAGCCAGGCGGCGCGCCGGCGTGCCCCTGCGGCAAGCGACCTCCGCGGTACCGAAGTGGCAGAAGAGCCGATTGCGAGAACCCCCATCCTGGCCGAGGTCGCGGGGCTCCGGGAGGGATTGTACAGCCTCGGCTACGTCGGTGGGGAGGAAATGACGGCAGCAGGGAAGTTTGCGCCCACTGGCAGAGGGGCACCCTTCCCAGCGAGCATAGGAAGGGGAATGAGCAGGGGACGCGGTGGCGGACCAGTTCCCGATGCAAGTCCGTCCGCGCAGTTGTCGGAGGGCTCCATCGACGACGCGGCGACGACGGAGCCGCGGCACATTGTCCGTAAGGCCACGATTGAACTCGTCACCGAGGACGTTCGCGCCGCGTTCCGCAAAGCGGAAATGATCGTCAGCGAGGCCGGCGGCGAGTATGTGGAGGACTCGTCCCTGACCGGGACCGCTGAGAACATGCGGGCCGATCTCACGCTCCGCGTCGCCGCCGATCGCCTGTCCGAGGTCATGAACGAGTTGCGTGACCTCGGTGAGGTCCGCAGCGAGAAGCTCACCGGCGAGGACGTCACCACGCAAGTGGTTGACCTGGAAGCCCGGCTGCGGAACGAGCAGCGCGTCGAGGTCGAACTGCTTGAGCTGCTCGAGAAACGCCAGGACGCGCCACTGCGAGAGATCCTCGAACTACGGGGCACGCTCAGCAACGTCCGCGGCTCAATCGAGCGCCTGACCGCCCAACGCCAGCGTCTGAGCCGGCTGGTCTCCCTGGCGACCGTACTGGTCATCATTCGTGCCGAGCACGCGCCGGCCCCGCCCGACGAGCCAACCGAGTTCTCGATCGGCACCTACTTCAGCGAAGGCGTACACAAAGCCTGGCAGAAAGGACTGATGCTGCTCGCCGACACCTGCGGTTTCCTGCTAAGCGTAATCGTCGGCGGTCTGATCTGGTGGATCCTGCTCGTGCTCGTCTTCGGCGCAGTCTGGCGCTACCGCCGACGGTCAGTCGCGGCCGCTGACAAGCCCTAGCCACGCGCCGCGCGCGATCGTGCCCTCCCAACCGAACCCGAAGCGCCAGCGAGGGCCCAATTGCAACGATGCAAGGAGACGATTGGCCCTCGCTGGCGCTTCGGGTTCGGATTTTGCTGTGTGTAGCGCTCCGGTTCGCGGATCGCCAGCGGGCGGACGTGGTCGTTCATGCGGGCATTGCGCCGTCGCCGAGCGCGGCGGCCCATGTGGTTCGGGCGAGGTTGGCCTGCTGAGCGATCGCCTTCCGCAGTCGCAGCAGGAGGAACAGCGTCATGACGCTGAACACCAGCAAGGCCAGCACCACGGCCAGCCCCACGGGTATCGCCAGACAGCCGAGCAGAGCGAGCGCCGGGGGTGGCCCGGCGGCTGGCGCGGCTGGCGCGGTTGCCGTGGCTGGCGCGGTTGCCGCGACGATCGCCGCGATGCCGCCGCCGACCGCCACCAGACCGAGTGCGATTGTAAAGCCCCACTTGAGGAAGCGTGCCCGTCCTGCAAGGCTGTCATCGGGAATGCGCTTGGCAAGTCTTTCGTAGTATATGAACTTGGCGAACTCGCCGACCAGCCCGACGAGGATGACCAGCACCCCGGCGATTCCCACCAGAACGACGCCCGCGTAGGGCAGATCGAGCGCGTCAACTGCGAGCTGAAGTGGGGAGCTGAGCAAGCCTACCACCAACGTGATGCGGATCACCTTGCGCGCGGTGATGTTCGGATCCTCGCCGATCCCGCTCGGGTCCGGCTCGGTCATCAGCCACACGCCGTAAAAGCTGATCAGTCCCACGACAAACATGAGGACCGTGCCGGCCTCCTCACTGATCGTGGCGCCGGCCAGGACCCCCAGGATCCCCGCGATCAATCCCACGAGAATCATCCACAGGATGATCTTCAGCCCCCGGGCGACCTTCTCGACCCACTCGGGGTCGGCAAAACGCAGCAGATCGCCGGTGGTCGACAGGCCGATCGGCGTGCCACACTCCGGGCAACGCCCGTCCTCGCGCAGGCCGCGCAGGTTGTAGCCACACTTCTTGCACTCGTGGTCGACGACAATCTCGCCGCGCTCGTCGAACAAGCCGGGGACGTCTGGAGGAACGCCGGTCATGCGGCACCCCGTTTCTGACGTGGTCACGGGACGGTTGGTGCCGCCGGCCCGCTGCTCAGACCGACGCGCGTCAACCGTTCCCCGCCGCGATTTCTTGAGCGGGCGCAGTCTAATCGGCAATCGGGCCGGCGGCCACCGACGGCGCTGCCGAACCGAGTTACCGAAGATTGAATCGATTTTCCCCTTGACAAATTACTATGCGTATAGTAACCTTCCTATGAGCCTAGTAGGAAGCGGTTTCTCCCCATGCCACAACCGACACCACACATCACCGCAGCCGAATTGCGCGTCCTGAAAGTCCTGTGGCGGCTTGGGGCGGGGACGGTGCGTCAGGTTCTCGACGCTCTGCCGGCGGAGGGGGGCGAGCGGCCGGCGTACACCACCGTTATGACCATATTGAAGCAGCTCGCCGAGAAGGGCGGGCTGACCGTGGATCGGGAGCGGCAGCCGTTCGTATACGCACCGGCGGTTCGCCGCGATCAGGTGCTCGGCTCGCGCCTGGCGCAGTTTCTTCAGACGGTTTTTGACGGGCAAGCCGAGGATCTGGTACTCCACCTGGTAGAGCAGACCGACCTGTCTCCGGAAGACTTGCACCGCATCGAAGAGCGGATCCGCCAGCGCGAGCAGGCGGAGCGGCAAAAACGAAGTCCTCAGGACCCGCCTGAGAGGGAATGACCATGAGCACCGCTTTGAGCGAGATCGATATCGTGGCTGTCGCCACCACGCTGCTGGCGTGGATCGGACACGCGCTGGTGTTTGGCACGCTGGTGGCGGGGCTGACCTGGCTGCTGCTTCGCCCGCTACGCGGGCGCGTATCGGCGGGGCTTCAGATGGCGCTGTGGTCGATCGTGCTCGTCAAGTTTCTGATCCCGACCGGGCCGGGCTGGTCGTTCTCGCTAGTCAGCACCTACGACAGGCTGTCGTCCCACGTCACGGGCGGCGGCACCGTGGCCGCTGATACCGAGACCGGTTTTGGACTTAAGGCCGCGGGCGCGATGGACGACCACGTTCCGGGAAGCGCAACGGCTCTTTCCTGGCAATGGCAGTGGCAGATCGTCGTGGCCGCCGGGTACGTGCTGATCGTCGCAGCGTTGGGGGCGGCGCGGATTCAGAGTTACCGCGCATTCCGGGCGCGTTGTCTGGCGCTGCCCGAAGGGGATGAGGCCACGCGCCGACTGGTGCGCGACGTCTGCCGTCGGCTTCACGTGGCACCGATGCCGTTGACCCGAATCAGTGACGAATCACGGGCGCCGTTCGTCATGGGAATCGTGCGCCCGTTGTTGGTCTTGTCCCGTCGCCAGCTCGTTCGGCCGGACGAGCTGGAGACGGTCGTCGTACACGAAGTCACTCATCTTCGGCGGGGTGACATGCTCGTGCGTTGCTTGCAGTGTCTTGCCGGGACGGTTCTGTTTTTCTGGCCGGTTGTGGCGTGGGTGAATCGTCGGATCGACCGGGTACGTGAGCATGCTTGTGACGAAAGGGCCCTACGTTACGGAAAGCTCACGGCGAGCGGGTACGCGCGCTGTCTGCTCAGCGCCGTGCAGCCGCCGCGAACGCACCGGTTGACCTATCAACCCGCGTGCATGGCCGGCAGTCCGAGCACCATTGAAAGGAGAATCAACGTGATTTTAGCGTTTCCAAGCCGCTCGAGGCGGCGGCCGGTCTGGGGCCTGTTGACCGTGGCGATTCTGGTGGCGTGGGGTGGTTTCACGCTCACCGGGGTGGCCGACGATTCGAAAGCCCAGTACGCGAATACCGAAGAGGACATGCGGCTGCACGCCCAGGCCGTGTATGACCAAATCAACGAATACGCCGCGGGTGATCTCGACGGCAACGGCGAGGTGACCAAGGATGAGTGCTGGGCGTTCGTGGCGGCGGTAGCGCTGCAACAGCCCGGGGCGCTGCTCGCGGACTATCCCCAGGCGGACCAGAACGAAGACGGCAAGCTGGGCGTTGTCGAGGCGTACCAGTTCGTCCGCGGCGATCTCGACCTGACCCAAGTCCACAAGGAATACGAGTTCACCGTCCAGAAGACGAAAAAGAGCGGAGACAAGCAGCGGGCCAAGGAGCTCAAGGCCGAGATGTTCGCCGCCGAGATGGCCGCCTACCACGTCATCCTCGATCGGCGGGCGCAGTTCGTGGCCGCGATGAACGGCGAGCCCACGCTCAAAGAGGTCAAGGCGATCGCAGAGAAGGTTGCCCAGTTCGAGGCCGAGACCAAGGTCAAGAAGGGCTCGCTCGACGAAACAATGGCCAAGATCGCCGGGCTCAAGAAGAAAGCCGCCGGCATGAGAAGCAAGGCGGCCGAGCTCGACGGGGACAAAGCCGCCAAGTATGAAGAAAAGGCCCAGCAGCTTGAGCAAGAGGCGGCGACGATGACCGCCAAGCTCGTCTCGGGCCTGAAGAGCAAGATCGCGAAACTCGAAGCTGCCGGTCAACAAGAGAAAGCCGACGAGCTCAAGGCCCTACTGGCGGAGCTCGAGGCGAAATAAGTGGCGAGCGGACTTACCCAGCGGCTTCGGCCGGTTTCCGATGCTGTTCATCGCACTCGGCGTCCGGGGCCGGCAGAGCAATCAATCAGTAGGCGCGTTTCGCCCCGCGTAGTCTGACGGCTTCGCGGGGCGAGACTTTCCCAGGCAAACCCGTCGCCGAGGCCGGCCGCCGGTAGCTGGCGACATTACTGAGAGTGGCGCGCGGTCTTGAGGAGCAGGTCGTAGCCTTCGCTGCCGGTGCAGTGGGCGGCCAGGAAGTCGCTGGGGGTGACCTCTGTAGAATCGAGCAGGCACACGGCGTCGACCTCCGGGGCCTGGCCGGCGTGACGGGTGACGGCGCGGCCGTCGTCGCGGAGTTCGTCAACAACCACCTCGAACGTCTGCCCGATTCGGCGGCGGGCCGCGGCGAAGGCCATCTCCTGCTGGGCCAGCATCAGCCGGTCGTAACGCTCCTGCGTGAGCGCTTCGTCGAGCTGGTTCTTCAAACGGGCGGCGGGGGTGTCGGGCTCGTTCGAGTACTTGAACGTGCCGACCGCATCGAAGGCGAAGTCGCGGACGAAGTCGAGCAGCTCGGCGAACTCGGCCTCCGTCTCGCCGGGGAAGCCGACGATGAACGTGGTGCGGATCGTGACGCTCGGGACTCGTCGGCGGAGCTTGGCAAGCAGCTTCTCGGTCTGTTTGCGCGTGACGCGCCGGCGCATGGCCTTCAGCACGCGGTCGTTGATGTGCTGGAGTGGGATGTCGATGTACTTGACCACCCGCTCGCACTCGGCCAGGGCGTCGATCATCGCGTCGGTGAACACCGACGGATACGCGTACATCAGGCGAAGCCAGCGAGCTCCGTCGCAGTCGGCGTCGAGCTTGCGCAGTAGCCCCGCCAGCCCCGGTTCGTAGCCGATGTCCTCCCCGTAGCTGGTCGTGTCCTGCCCGATCAGGATCAGCTCGCGGGCACCGTCGGCGATCAGCTCGCGGCACTCGGCCACCAGTTCGTCGGCCGTCTTGCAATGCAGCGGTCCGCGAATCGCCGGAATCGTGCAGAACGTGCACTTCTGGTTACACCCCTCGCTGATCCGCACATACGCATAGTGCCGCGGCGTCAGACGCAGGCGAGCCCGATCCGACCACGGCTGCGGGTGGTAGTCGCCGAGGTAAAGATCGACATTCTGGAGAGGAGCCGCGGTTCGCGTCCCGCTTGGCGCACGTTGGTGAGCCGCGGGCTTCAGCCCGCGCGGTGTTGATTTGGTGAACGTGTCACTCCGCGCACGAGAACCCCACACCGCCTTCGACACGTCATTACGGTTGTTCACGCCAACGAGGGCATCGATTTCCGGCACCGCCTCCAGCAGCTTCTCGCCGTCACGCTGCACGAGGCATCCCACGACGACGATCCGGCGCAACCTACCCTTGCGTTTCCGCTCGGCCAGTTCCTCGATGACCTCGAGCGACTCGTCGCGCGCCGCCCCGAGAAAGCCGCACGTATTCACGACAATCGTGTCGGCCGCCGACTCGTCACCGACGATCGCCCCCGATTCGGCGAGCTGCCCGAGTATCTTCTCGGAGTCCACCAAGTTCTTGACGCAGCCGAGCGAGACCAGCCCGACTATCGGCGGACGCCGCAGTTCTGGGTTGGACGCCTGGCCGGGGCCAGTGGTGGGGGACGGTACGTTCTTCTGCGTCTCAGCCATGGCTTACTCGGATGATCTTACGTACCCGCCGTCCGTTGACAGGATGGGCGTGGCCCTTTCCCTAAGCGTAGCCGTTTGCTACGCTTACGGCAATTGCCGCGGGCGGGGGCAGACGATGGGTCCGAGGAGGCCGCCGCCGTTTTTGGCAGAGTCGGCCCGTACGGGCTTGAATGTGCGGGATTTGTTTGGTAGACTTCCTGGTGTGAGGCCGAGAATGGCGCACATATCGGCTATCGAGTGGACCAACTCGACGTGGAACCCTGTCGCCGGCTGCCGCAAGGTCAGTGCGGGGTGCAAGAACTGCTATGCCGAGCGGATGGCAAAACGCCTGGCTGCCATGGCGCGCGCCGCGAGAAGACGGGGGCAGAGGCCCGGACGAGCCGCGAACTATCTCCACGTAATCGACCGACACGGTCACTGGAACGGCCGAGTGTTTCTGGACGAGAGCGCGCTTGCCGACCCTCTGGGATGGGTAAAGCCGCGGATGATCTTCGTGAACTCG
>CAZDTB010000001.1:0-38044 GCA_964508075.1 uncultured Planctomycetales bacterium | reverse complement strand
GCAGCATCTCGTGGCTCGCGACCTCTCGTTCGATCCCCATGCCATGCACTCCGAGATCGCTCCTGGCCCACAGGTCGCGTGCGTGGTGCTTGCCGGTGATGCACAGGTCAAGCCAGCGCGCCGAAATCACCGCCGGCCGGTCGCCGCGATTGAGTAACCCGACGGCCAAGTCGCCATCATGGAGAGGCTTCTGCCACACTTCCAGTTCGGCCAGCTTCCTGGCCCGCCAAGCCGCCGTGCCGAGCGGATCCTGATCAAGAGCGATGACCTCGGGGTTGGTGAGAATCGCCTTGGTCTGCTCGTCGATGTTCCTCAGATCGCATGCGGCGAGCAGCGGCGCGGAGAGCAGACACCAGAGGCCGAAGTGCGTTCGATATTCGGCGTAGCTGCAACCCCCACCCTTCAGGAACCCATTGCCGTTCAGGCCGACGACCAACATGTCGGGGTCGTTCCAGCGCCCCGGTGTCTGAAAGCGTCCGAGGGTCTCGGTCTGGTCGACCGCTCGCATGAAGCCGAGGCCGCGGTTGTCATCACGCGGCGCGTCCCACATGTCGATTACGTCATAGGCGACGCGCCAGCTCTGGGCGTCGACTTTGGCGCCCCATTCCCATGGCCGGTTCTTGCCCCATTCGCAAATGTTGAAAACGATCGGACGACCGGTCTCGCGAATCGCCGCGATCATCCTGCGGTTGGTCTCTTCGGCATTGACGTCGCTGTAATCGTACTTGAGGTAGTCCACTCCCCAGCGCGCGAACGCCGCGGCGACCTTCCCCTCCTCCCCGCGAACCCACGCCGGGCGGGAGTAGATGCCGAATCTCAACCCCCTGGAATGGATGTAATCTCCGACGGCCTTCATACCATTCGGGAACCTCGTCTGATTCCACTGATCGCCGCGCTCACCCTGCCAGCCGTCGTCCAGGCACACGTACTGGTAACCGGCGTCCTTCAATCCGCGGGCGACCAGCGCGTCGGTCATTTCCCGGATCAGCTCTTCGTTGATCTGCGTGCCGAAGTTGTTCCAGTTGTTCCAGCCCATCGGCGGCGTCGACGCGAGCGCGTCGCGCGGCGGCACAGACCGCGCGTGGGGACGCGTCGCGCCTGGGCGTATTAGCTTCGCGTCACCCCAGTCCGCCATGACACTGCCGCCGCCGCCGTTGAACTCGCGAACCACCAGACGCAATTCGCTCACGTCCCCCAATGCGACCTTCACTCCGACCGGTCGGCCGGCGTTGACGGTATCACCCTGCGCTGCGTGCTCCATCGGTCCACTGTCAAAGCCCAACTCGCCGTCGGTATATACCTGGAACGAAACGCGTCCCGCGGGCGACGAGCTATCCAAACCGACCCAGGCCTCAAACCGGGCGAAGTCCTCCGTCAGCCGGTAGACAAGCTCAGTGGTCCCCGTCACGCCCAGCCCGCGTGGAAACACCAAGCCTCCCAGGTCGAGCTCGCCTCCGGCGGCGTTGCGATCAGTCTGCAACGTGGAGGTTCTTGACGTTGGCGTAAGTGTGCTGAGGTAGACCTGCTTTCCAGGCGGAGTGTTTGACTCAAACTCAGACATATTCGCAACAACCCCTCCGCGCAATCCAAAGACTACGACGACATCTTGGCCGCCAAAACAAGGCAGACCTGGGGGTCTGCCGTGGTCATCAGCAGACGATGATAGCCGGTGGCATTGGGTGTGGCGAGAGGATCGGCTGAGGTTCAATTCCACGCTATTGGCCGGGCCGGTACCACGGGTACTCGTCACGCTTCTCCACAGCCGTCGGACAGAACGAGAAGTGCTTGTTCTCCCACCAGTAGTACTTGGGGGGACGGCCGCGGTCGCTTCGCGTCATCAAGACGTACTGGACGGACCCGTCGACGAAGAGCAGGTTCGCCCAGGGCTCGTTGTCGTCGTGCCAGCGCATGCCGGACCCGTTCGGCAGCCCGTAACCCGGGTCGATATCACCGAAGTACTCGTCCATGACGGCGTCACCGGTGACGACGCACTTGAGGTTGGTGGCGTGCGTAGCCTTGCGACCAAGGACGCCGAGCCGGCCGAACGATCTGGGTCGCCAGGTCCCGAACCCGTCCCAGTTATAGCCGTTCAGCGGATAACTCGTGCCCGTAGCTTCGTGCAGGGTTTCGCATTCCGAATTGGGATCGTCAGGCCAGTAGTCTGGCGCCATACGATCCGCTGGACATAAAAAGAACTCGGGATGGATGTAGGGGTACATGACGCGCTTGTGCGGGGGGCGGTCGTAGTCCTGCCACTCCTCCGCTCTGGCATGGTCCCCCGCCCACAACCAGACCATGTTGTACACAACCGGGTCACCGTCCTCGTCCACCTGGTCGAAATCGGCCGGGTTATCCGAGCAGGCCGGATACCAGTCGTCGTTGTCCTGAAGGTAGGCCGGCATCGCCAAGCCGATCTGGTGCAGGTTGCTGGCGCAAACCGAGCGTTTGGCCTGCTTGCGCGCCCGTGCCAGGGACGGGAGCAGGATCGAGATCAGCAGCGCGATGATCGCCACCACCACGAGCAACTCGATCAATGTGAAACCGCGTGTGTCCTGAGCTCTGCGGGACATGACTGACTCCTCTCAACCAGTTGAGATCGGTCCAGCTTGCTCCACGATTACAGCAGCGTTACGAGAGCCGAAGCTCTCATCATGGGCCGTTTCCTGTTTGAACGCGAGAAGCATCGTGTGCACGACGGCATTCCAAGCTTGAAGGCGGCGAGATGAACATAGCCGCCCCCGCTTCTCGATCACAAGTGTAACACGGACTGACCGAGACGCTCTGGTCGCCCATCCGCGTCCCCCCCACACCGGCAATATACTCGATTCACGAGCAATAGCAAGGAAAACTACTGGCCTCTCGGATGTTTTTTGAATCAGCGCCGCCACATCCTCGCACTCCCCGGGCAGAACCGCATATGCGACAGCATGTTACGCTTGCAACTGCGTTATCGACCAGGCCCCCACGCCGCTGGCCTCAACGGCCAAGTTTTCCCTCGGCGCTTGGCCGAATTGTCACAGGATGCGAGCAAATCGGCCCGCGGCCGGCCACCAGGCAGATGGCGCGCGGCGCGCAGCGCCCGGCTGCAAACGCGTGGGGCTGCCGCGGAGCGGCGCTCAGAGCGCCGGGTAGATATCCAGGGCTTCGTTCCACTCCGTCAGCTTCGTTACCCTGGCTACGCGCTCCTGCGGGGGTGCGAAAGGACGGCCGCGGGCGTCCAGGATCAGGCCAACTACGCCGCCAGCAACTTCGCGCGACACCGGCTGGCGCGGGCCTGCGCCGAGGTCGAACCCCTTGGCCGGTGTGGCGGTGACAGTGGCTCTGGTGCCGGGTTTCAGCGGGACAACCCTTATCTGGCCGTACATGAGCTCGTGGTTCTCGGAGCGGCCGTCGGCCCGCACTTGCACATTCATGCACGTCCGCCCTTCTTTCCCGGTGCCGCGCGGGGCGATGCAGGAGCCAAGCCGAATCAGGCAATCCCGGTTGAAGACCTCGAGCGCCGCCCGCTCGTTGACCGTGCTGAGCACGCCGAGCTGCGGCATCATGAAGATCGAATCGACCGCCAGCTCGGTGAAGCCCTCGGGCTGGAAGGCGTCGACCATCATCAGCGCCGCCTGGCTCCGCCGGGGCGCGTGCGACAGTACGCCGCCCGAGCCCACGATCATGTCGAGTCCCAGCAGGTCGACCAGCGTCTCGCCGCCGGCCGCCTGGGTGAACAGGTCGGCGATGGTGCGCTGCTGCTGCACGCCCTTGAGCCCCACCGCCATCGCCCGGTGCTGGATGAAGGCCAGGCGCAGCGCCTCGCGGCAGAGGGCTTGCTCGATCATCAGCTCGTCAAGCGTCTGTGGGATGGTCGTCGGGCGGATCATCTTGTTGCGCAGGCGGTTGCGGATGTCGCGCTCGTCGAGCTCCAGCGGTACCCAGCGGATCACGTTGTCGAATCCGGCCTCGGCGACAACGTTGAAGATGCTGTAGCTCATGCCGAGGTTCGCGCTGACCGTGCGGTTGAATACGGTCTCACTGTTCGGATTGTCTCGGTCGCCGCGAAAGACGCTGAACACGTCGGTGGTCGCACCGCCGATGTCCACGCCGACCACCTGGATCCCCTCGCGCTCGGCGATCAACTGCATAATCAGGCCCACCGCAGCGGGGGTCGGCATGAGCGGCACGGTGGTCCAGCGCATTAGTTTGCCGTAGCCGGGGGCCTGAGCCATGACGTGCTCGAGAAACAGGTCGTGGATCCGGTCGCGAGCCGGACCCAGGTTCTCCGCCTCGAGTGTCGGACGGATGTTCTCGGTGACGTACAACGCCGTACGCTGACCCAGGATGCGCTTGATCTCGTCCTGGACCTCGACGTTGCCGGCGTAGATTACCGGGAGCTTGAAGCCGGCTCCGAAGCGCGGCTGGGCGTCGGCGGCGGCGACAATCTGCGCCATTTCGACGGGGTGCGTCTTGGTGCCGCCGTCCGTCCCCCCTGAGAGCAGGACCATGTCGGGCCGCTTGCTGCGAATGCGTTCGATCCGCTGGTGCGGCAGTCGTCGATCGTCCACGGCCAAGGCATCCATCACGATCGCACCGGCCCCTAGCGCGGCGCGCTCGGCACTCTCGGCGGTCATCTTCCTGACCGCGCCGGCGACCATCATCTGTAGCCCGCCGCCGGCACTGCTCGTGCCAACGTACGCGTCGCACCCGCTGTCACCCTCGCGTGGGTGCTTGATGGTGTCGCCGCGGATGAACTTCCGGCCCGTCAAATCCTCGATCTCCCCCACCGCGTTGATGACGCCGCGCGTCACGTCTTCGGCCGGTGCTTCGACGGTGGTCGGAGCTTCCCCGCGCGCAATGAGACGGTACTCCTGGTCCTTCTTTTCGATCAGAATGGCCTTGGTGGTGGTCGACCCGCAGTCGGTCGCCAGGATGGTCCGGATGTCGCTGGTGTCAGCCATCGGATCGGCCACCCGCTTTCATCTCGACTACGTGTTAATCAGCTCGACGTTCGCGCGCGGCAGGATGGCGCGCTGCCCGTCATCAAACTCGACTTCGAGAACACGGACCTCGGCCTCGGTCGAGAGCATGGTGAGCCCCGGCGGCAACGCAATGCACCGCCCGAGACGCCCGAAGTACGGCTCACGAATCGCCCGCAGGCGCGTGCCGATCTGTAGAACGCCGCCCTCGTCGCCGCGGGTATCTGGTGTCGAATGCTTGCCGTCCGCGGGGATGACGATCTCGGGCCGGATGACGCCGGCCCTGATCTGCGTGGCACCGTTGATGCTGGCCAGCGAGCCGGCGCGCTTGCGCAACAGTTCGAACGTGCCCGCGGCCATGCTGATCTTCCCGAAGCCTTCGGTGATAATGACCGTCACGCCCAGGTCTTCTTCTCCGGTGATTGCCACACCCAATTCGTAGCCCAGCGCGGCGCGCACGTCAGTGTCGTCCAGGCCGCCACTGACGATGCCCTTCACGCCGTGCTTGATCGCCATCTTGACGGCATCGGCCGTGATCAGGCTGCCGCCGACGATTACCTTTCCGGCGTGCTCGGGCTTGACGCGATCGGCGTCGAGGATTGCATCGGGGGAGTCCACCACGATTTCGAGCGTGCCGACGGCTTCGCCCGCCAGCCCGAAAATGCCTTGAATGAGCGTCCCGGTCGCCTCGACCGTCGCCGATTCGCCGTCCTGCACGTCGACGATCGTTCCGGCGACATAGGCCAGTTTTCGCAACGGCGTGGGCCGGCCACGGATGATGACCTGGCCGGTCACCGCGGAGGCCGATTCGATTGTCCCCTCGATCGGTGCCCGGCACTCGCTCTTGAACAGCCCGAACAGGCCGCGCGTCCGCGCGAACGGCTCATCTTGGGCGACTGCGTCGGCTTCCTTCTTGAGCATGACGTCGGGCAGCTCATCCGGCGCGATTCCGAGCTCGCTCGCCACGTTGACCGGCCGGACATCGCCCGGCAGGTTGGCTTCGGCCACAACCTCCTCGGCCTTCACCCGCTGTCCGACCTGGACGAGCACCTGACCTTTGAGCGGGAGTCGCCGCACGCGGCGGATGACTGTGTGCTCGGCGACGCTCAGCCCAGGCGTGTAGGCGTATCCCATCGGATGAGTCTCGTCCCCTGCGTGACCAAAACAGGTTGCCGGTTGCCGCCGGTCGTTTCGAACCGTGCGGCGACGGCAAACGGCCACGTTAGGTTCGTTGCTGCCCGTGTCAAGTGCGCGGCGGGGCGGAATACTGTGCGCGCCGATTGCGGCCGGCCGCCATTCGCGTGTAAAAAGCCGGGTGCGGTGTCGCCCTCTGAGGTTTGCATTGCTGGAGCCACACGTGTCACTGAAGATCGAGCTCGCCGCCACGGATCTCGTCCAACGCGACGGACGGCAACTTGCCCTCCTGAGAATCCATAACTCAGCCGGCCCACGTACTGTCGTCGTGGACTACCGCATCGGGACCCACACCGAGTCACGGCACATCAGAATCCCCCCTGGTCAGAGTGATAACTGGCTCGGCTTTTCGGTTGTCGATACACCCCGCTGGCTCCGTGTGGCGCTTGACAGTCGGGTGCTGCGCGCGCGCGTCGCACCGCCGCGCAACTGGACGATTCATCTCGTCAATCACACGCACACGGATGTCGGCTATGTGGACTATCAACCCAACGTCAACCGGAGTTTTTTCAAGTTCATGCTCGAGGCGATGGCCCTCGTCGAGCAGACGAGATCGTTTCCCGAGCCGGCCCGCTTCCGCTGGACGATCGAGACGGCCTACCACCTGCGGAACTTCCAGCGCTTCGCGTCGCGGCAGCAGTTCCGGGCGCTGATCGGCCATCTGCGCCGGGGTTCGATCGAAGCCACGGCCGGCTTTCTGCAAATGACGGACCTTCCCAGCACCGACCAGGTGGTACGGTCCTTTCGATTCATACACGATTTCGCGCGCCGCCATCGTATTCCGGTCGACAGCAGCATGGCCTGTGACATCAATGGGTTGCCGTGGATCTATCCGGCCGCTCTGCACGACCTCGGGGTCCGCAACCTCTCGATGGCGATCAACGCCGACATGGCCCGCCGCCCGCTCGAGCGGCCGATGCCCTTCTGGTGGGAATCGCCGGAGGGCAAGCGCGTGCTGGTCTGGCACGGCGACATCTATCTGCTCGGGAACCGGTTTGGCATCGAGCGAGGCGTGGACGACTGCATGGGTGGCGTCGCAGGCTATCTCACCGATCTCGCAAAAAAGCGGTACGCCTACGATCATGTCTTGTTACTGATGTCCGGAGCCAAACTGGACTGTGCGCCGCCCACGGTCGGCCCAAGCCTCACCGTCCGCGACTGGAACGCACGCTTCGTCAATCCGACGATGCGACTCGACACGCTGAGCCCGTGGTTCCGGCAGCTCCGCCAAGTGCTGCCCGATGGCGTTCCGGTCTATCGCGGTCACTGGCCAGACTACTGGGCACACGGCCTCGGCAGCGCCGCCGACGAGGTTCGCTACGCCCGCGAAACGCAACACCTGTTGAGCGCGGCCGGGATCGCATCGTCGTACGTCCGTGCGACCGACTGCTCCTGGCAGCCGCCCGCCGCAGAAATCGAACGGGCGTACGACGCGGCCGAACTGGCGGGCGAGCACACCTGGGGGTCGGCTTCAAGTGTCGCCGCCCCGCAGAGCGACTCTGCGAAGATCCAGTGGCAATACAAGCGCGACCATTTCTATCGCGCGCGTCTCGAGTCGGAGTCGGCATTGCACGCGGCCCTCGAACGGATCGGGCGAACAACGCTCCCGAATTCAGCTTGTGTCGTCGTCCACAACCCACTCGCCTGGGCCCGCAGCGGCGTGGCTGAACTGAACGGCATCCAGTGGCCGCTGCCCGGCTACTGCGTTGAGAACCTCGCGGACGCGGAGACGGGCCGCGCCGTTCCTTACTGGCGCGAGCAGCGGCAGGGCACGTTTCTGGAACTGGGAATCCAACTCAAGAACGTACCCGCTACCGGATACAAGGTCCTGCGTGTCACTCGGAACCGCAAACCGAAGGTCTTGGAATGGGTACGGGTCAAAGGTGCTCAGAGCGTGGTGGAAAACCGTTACTACCGCGTGCGGGCCGAGGCTCGAACCGGCCGGATCCGGGAAATCTACGACAAGCAACTGCGACGGAATCTGGTCCGCGGCGACAGGGAGCTGCCGTTCGGGCGGATCATCCAGGAACAGCTCCCCGCACCCGAGGCCAGAGACTGGGCCAACCGCAGTGATCGGAGGAAGCGCTTTAGCCGGCGCGCATTCAAACGCTCTGCTGCGACTGCGCGGGCGTTTCGACGGGCGGAGCTGCCGGGCTGCTTTCAGCAGATCACGTTCGACGGAACCTGCCACGGACTGGCGGGACTGACCACGACAATTCGGTTGTACGAGCGCGAGAAACGAATTGACTTCATCTGGTGCCTGAGCCTCCACGAACATCCGGACCCGCAGGCGGCCTACGTGGCGTTCCCCTTTTCCGGTGGCAAGCCCAGAACCTGGCTGGAAGTCCCTGGAGCGGCGATGGAACCCGGCGTCGATCAGATCCCCACGACCTGCTACGACTTCTACACGGTGCAGAACTTCGTCCGGGTCGAGGCCGGTCACGCAGCCACTACGCTTGTCCCCCGTGACACGCCGTTGGTGCAACTGAACGAAATCTCAACGTTTCAGTTCCGCGAGCAACTGCCGCGCTTCAACGGGACGGTCGTCGGCTGGCTGCTGAACAACTACTGGCACACCAACTTCCCGGCCAGCCAGCCCGGTGGGCACACCTTCCGATTCAGCCTCACCAGCGGGCGGTTGCGATCGCACGACCTGGCGGCCAGTTGCCGTTTCGCCTACGAGGTGGCGAACCCACTGCGGGCGAAGTTCCTCCCGGAGACCCCGTTGCAGGCTGGAGGGCGGTCGTCGCCGCGCCCGCCCCGAGGTTCGTTTGTCCAGGTTGAGCCCAAGAACGTGATGTTGCTGAGCGTCGGTCGGGCAGATGACGATAACGCGTGCCTGTTCCGGCTTCAGGAAATCTCAGGCTGCCGCACCCGAGCCGTACTACGCTTCGACGAATTGAAGCCGCGGCGTGCGCTGATCACCGACCTGTACGGCAGCAACGCACGCCTCATCACGACCCGTGGTCGCAGCGTTCGGCTGGTGCTACCGCCACGTGGATTGGCAACCGTGATCGTGGAGTTTTGAGAGGAAACTGCTCGGCCTTCCGTCCGGCCTCGCGCATCCGTCTGAGCAGGAGATCAGTTGAACAGCTGACCGCAGGCGAGCTGTATAAGGTGTCCGGGTTACGTTCGATCTTCCGTCGGGCATCGGAGAAGGTCCTCGGCAAGGGCAACGGGTTGACACCCTATCGGCTACGTCACACATTCGCACAGACTGTCAGCGAACAGGTCCCCCGCGACGTGTTGTCGAAGCTGCTGGGCCACAGCGACTAAGCCGCCGCCCGCTTCTACTACGAGGTCAGGGATAACCGGGCGGTGTCGGCGGCGAAGACGATTAAGCTCCACCAAGCAGCAGCCGGGTAGGATGCCTGGGGCCAAAGGGCTTACGCGCATCGGACGTGTACCGTCCCTTCATCGCCAATGTATGAGCGATGGTGTCCTCGCAGATCTCGTTGTCAGGGCCGAACGTCCGGTGCTTCCAGGAGCCTCGACTTGAGCTCTTCAAGTTGTCTTTCAAGCGGCGTGAGGTACGCTTCCCGGTCCTGATCGCTTCTGAAGCCGATCCGCTTCTCTTCAGCGATCAGCCATTCGAGGCCCTCGACCTGCATCTCGACCAAGGACTTGAGGTTTCGTTCCTCCAACCAAGATCGGATCGTGTTCTCGTCGAACGGCCCCGGTCTGAAGAAAACCGGTCGCTCACAGTAGTCTCCGTTGGCTCCTGTTCTGTAGAAACTGCCGGGGTAATCGTCTGGAAGTGGGACAACCTGCTCCTGGATGATACAGAAGCACGCATCGCCTACCGTTGACGGCAGGACACGTCGAAACGCGACAGACTGCCGTCGATCGTCCAGGTGTTTCAGCAAACAGGGAAACGCCGCCTTGCCGAAGCTCTTCAACTCCTCGGCGGCTTCGTACGCCACGACTCGCTTGTCCGTCCTCGGCGTGTCTCGTGACGGTGTGTACACGGGGAGGGTTGTCGCGGGCTCATCAGAGATTGCCAAATGCTCAATCAAGGCCTCGATTCGGACTCCTTGATCGACAGGCGGCTGCGTGATTCTCCGATTCGTGGCCGGCGCTGGCACATCGAGTCGCACGTCGCCGTAGGTCCACCCGAAATCCTCGCTCTGTGGGTCAAACGTGTAGTAGACATAGGACTCCATGCCGACTTTGATGCTGAGCAGCGGGCCGGAGTCAGACTCCCAGAAGTCGAATACATGATGCCCGGTCAACTCGTCGATGTACTCGGGCACAAGTTCGTATACGTCCTCCGGCCACTCACCAGTCGCTTTTCGGTAGGCATAGATGCCATTCACCGCTGGCTGGCCGTGTGTTTCGACCACGTTGACCACGTAACTCAGGTGCCACTGTCGCAGCAAGAGGCTTGCGAGGAATAGCAACGCCACTATCGCAACCGGCACGACGATGGCCACCCACACCCAGCGATCGTGGCGGACACTCCCTCGGTGATCAGGCTCTACACATCGATCGCCGTTCCGAGTGATGCTCTTCGACGACACGATCTCCCCACATTCCGGACAACGGCCAGTCACGTTGCCGGTGAGGTTGTAGCCGCAATTCGAGCAGAGATGGACCGGCGGAGGACGGTCCCGGCGAAACATGATCACGGTGATAGGAACGAGCAACACCCAAGCGGGCCAAAGGGGCACATCCACGAAGAAGCGAGCCTGCCATGGACGATAGTCGTAATGATCCTCACCTCGCCTAATCCCCCACCCACTGGGGCGAGCCGGACGAATGAAGGTCGGATGGAGACGTGCGACGTACAAGCGGCCTGCTCCAACGCCAAGCTCGTAGCTGTTGCTGGCGTGAATCTCGACGTTTAGCACTGACCAATAGCTACCCACAATCAGGCACGGAATCAGGATACTGCCGGTCAAGGCAGCCCACTTCAGCGCTCTTCGTGTTTTCGATCGCAGAGCCATGCCTGCATTCTACGCGACGGACCGTCTGCTGCTATAAAGGGGGAACCTCGCCGAAAAGGGGGACGCCAAACGAACATGGCCGGCTCGCGTCTGCTGCAAGTCGGGCGTCTCTCGTAACTTCGAATCGGGGTGAGTGGCACTCATTTGAACCGATCCTACGGGTCTTCGTCGATGCGGTCTTGCAGGCAGATCTGCAGCCCCGGCTCACGTCGTGCGCTTTTCGAGCCCTGCGATCAGGCCGCTGATCATCTTCCCGATTACCTCAAGTTCGTCTCGTAGCGCCGTGTGATTGCCGTCACCGATCAGCCCGCGCCGTCGCGCGAGTTCCAGCAACGGCACGCACTCCTGCGTAGAACCTCGCGCAATCGTGAAGAAGTTCCTGCGATCCGCTTTTGTGAATCGACCGTTACCCTCGGCGAGATTGGTTGCGATCGACAGCGCAGCCCGGTTCAGTTGGTCGGCGAGAAAGCCATAACCGCGGGGGAACTGTTCGGTGAGAACGGTAACCTGATCGATGAAGTCCACGGCCTTCTGGTAGACGTCGAGCTTCTCGAACATGAAGGCCATCGCCAGCCCCGGTCTGAGCAGGAGATCAGTTGAACAGGTGACCGCAGGCGAGCTTCACGAGACAATGCAGACGGCGCGGGCACCCGGATTGCGTCCCCTCCTGTTCACCTGCTCCACTGCTCGCCTGCTCTATTGCCGCTTCGCGGCAATCGGGGTGACTGGATTTGAACCAGCGACCTCTGCGTCCCGAACGCAGCGCTCTGACCAGGCTGAGCTACACCCCGTAACTCAAACTGCCGGCGACGATCCCGGTGAGCCCGGCCGTCAGGATATCGACGGTTGCGGGCCGGCAGTTCTCTAAACATACCATATTCCCGGCGGCAGGCAAACCACCCCGCGACACCAAGTTTCGATCAGGTGGACATCGCGATTGGCAGCGGCGGGCGTGGGGCCCTGGCGCGTCTTGCTCGCCGCCGTTTGTGTCGACCGTCGACGCCGCTATGATCGGCCGCCATGTCCGACCATCGGCCGGTGGTATCGTCGGCCAAGCTGATCGCCGTCTGCACGCTCGTGTCGCGGGTCACGGGTCTGATCCGCGACATGCTGCTGATGCACACGTTCGGACTGACTTGGGCGCTGGATGCCTTCAACTACGCCTTCCAGTTTCCGAACCTGTTCCGGCGGCTGTTTGGCGAGGGGGCGCTCGCGGCGGTCTTCGTGCCCACGTTCACGCGCACGCTTGAGACGGAGGGGCAGCCCTCAGCATGGAAGCTGCTCGCCCGCACGCTGGCGCTGCTGACGCTGGTGATTCTGGTCGTCATTGTGGCGATCGAGGGGATCATCCTGGCGATCTGGCTGATCGATCCGGCGGGGCCGGCGCGCCAGCTGATTCTGGCCCTCACCGGGCTGATGCTGCCGTTCATGCTCACGATCTGCGTGGTGGCCCTCTTCTCGAGCATTCTCAACTGCGTCGGGAGCTTCGTGCCGGCGGCGCTGACACCGGTCGTGCTCAATCTGGTCATGATCGCCGGGATCGTCTGGCTGGGCCCGGCGATCGGCGGGAGCGATCCGCAGAAGCAGATCTTCGGCGTCGCCATCAGCGTGCTGGTGGCCGGAGTGCTGCAACTGGCGTTGCTGGTTCCGGTTTTGCGGGGGCACGGCGTGGTGCTGGGCTGGTCGCCGCGCTGGCGGGACCCGCACGTACGGGAGATGTCGCACAAGATGCTGCCGGTGCTGTTCGGGCAGGGCGTGCTGCTGCTGGGGACGTTTCTGGACGCGCAGATCTGCGCGTTGTTGACGCACGTGAAGGACGGTCCGTTGACGGCGAACTGGTTCGGGGCTTCGTTCACCTATCCGCTCAGTGAGGGGGCGCTCTCGGCGATAACGGTGGCACAGCGACTTTACCAGTTTCCACTGGGTGTGCTGGGGATCTCGCTGGCGGTTGCGGCTCTGCCCACGTTCAGCCGGCTGGCGACCCGCCAGGACTGGACTGGATGGACGGCGGAAGTGGCCCGCTCACTGCGTCTGGCGTTGTTCGTGGGGCTGCTGACCGGCGGGCTGATGGTCGTGCTGGCGGGGCCGATCGTGCAATTGCTGTTCGAGTATCGCAACTTCGACGCCGCCGACACCGCCCGGGCGGCGCGCGTGCTGATGTTCTATGGCCTGGGCATGTGGGCGTTTTGTGTACAGCACATCGTGTTGCGCGCGTTTTACAGCGTTGGCGACGTGCGCACGCCCGTGAAGATCAGTTGTGTGCTCGTGCCGGTCAACCTGGCGATGAGCCTGGTGCTGATCTGGTTCGAGGGGATTCGCGAGGCGGCCTTCGCGATCAGCACGTCGACTACCTCGACGCTGGCCGTGATCGTGGGCCTGGTGCTGCTGCGGCGGAAATCGGGAGCGGGCCCGATCGATCGTGCGGCGGTATGGGCGGCGGTCAGGATGCTCGGCGCGGCGCTGGTCAGCGCTGTGGTCGTGATGTGGCTGCGCCGATTGTGGATCGCGGGCCTGAGCGAGGCGGTTGAGCTGACGGTGCTGCGACGGGCGATCGATACGCTCGGCGCGCTTTCGCTGGGCAGCGGCATCTACCTGGCGTTGAGCGCACTGATGAGGCTGCCCGAGACCAGGCTCGTGCTTCGTCATCGCCGACAATCGTAAGGGAAGAGCTGGTGAACCCGGGACGTTGGCGCTCACTTGCCCATCGACTTGATGCGCGTCGCCGCGTCGCGGATCTCGGAAACCCGCAACCCGAAGCGTTCACCCACTTTGACCGCGATACCTCTGCCGACCGGGTGGTTGTTGATGAGCAAGTCGAGTGGGTCGTCGACGGCCTTGTGGAACTCGATGATCATTCCGAGTGACAGCTTGCGGACCTCGGCGATACTCATTCGCCGGGACGCCAATTGCACACGCGCGGGCACCTGGATCCTGAGGATCCGGGCGACTTCGGAGGACACGTTGATGGATGGCTGGGGCGGCGGCGGTGCCGTAGCGGGCGCCCCGGCGTCCGGGGCGGGCGCCGCCGTCGCCGCCGCATGTACCTCCTCGCCCGTTTCGGCCACCAGATCGTCCGCCTGGGCGAGTAGGGCCTCGATTTCGTCCTGGTCTACAATCATCGCGCACACGCCATCCGGAGCAGCGCACAACGCCTCCCCTCGTCTCTACCCAACTGATCGGTACAATCGGATCGCGGACTGAGGGCCGCTAGGCACTCCGCAGATCGGCCGGCTGCCAGCGCTCACGCCAGAGCTCGAGCATCAGCAGCGCCCAGAGCGGGTGCTCGTGGTTCTCACGTCCGGATAAATGTGCCTCCACGACGCCGCGCAGCCACTCCGGCCGAAACACGCGGCCGCTGAGCGAATCCGGCGCGCCCAGTCGCTCTCGCAGCAGGTCTCGTAGCTCGTTACGAAACCACTCGCCGACCGGCACACCGAAGCCCATTTTCGGCCGATTCAGTACCTGCGCCGGAAGAAAGTCGCCGGCCCAGTCTTTGAGGATTCGTTTGCCGCCGCCGGAGCCCAGCCGCCATTCTTGGGGCAGCGACAGCGCAAACTCGACCAGTTCGTGGTCGAGGAAGGGCGAGCGGCATTCGAGGCTGCAGGCCATCGACGCGATGTCGACCTTGGTCAGCAGGTCATAGGGGAGGTAGCTGAGAAAATCGGTGTGGTTCGCCCGCTCGGGGGCCGCCCCCCGGCCACCCCCATACAGCCCGTCGAACCAGCGCAACGGCTCATCGAAATCGATCCGCTCGGCAAACCCCGGCCGATAGCCGCTTGCCAACATCGCCGGCCGGAAGATGTTTACCCACGACAGGTATCGCCGGGCCGACGTCTGACCCAGCGCCGAGAGGAAGCGATAGAGCCGGTTGCTGGTCGACTTGGGTCCCCGCCGCGGCAATACCTTCGCCGTCGCCGCCAGCAACGACCGCAACGGGCCCGGCAGGATGTCAAGACGGGCGGCGAGCCGGGCCGCGACGTAGCGGTCGTAGCCCGCGAAGCACTCATCGCCGGCGTCACCCGTCAACGCCACCGTCACCGACTCACGTGTGTAGCGCGACACGTAATACGTCGGAATCGCCGACGAGTCGGCAAACGGCTCGTCGTAGTGCCAGGCCAGTGTGTCGAGGATCTCGCGGGCCTGCGGCGTAACAGTGTGCTCGTGGTGTTCGGTCTCGAATAGCTCGGCGACGCGGCGCGCGTACGCGGTCTCATCGTAGCGCGCGTCGGGAAAGCCGATCGAGAAAGTCCGCAGCGGCGAGACGCCGAGCTTGCGCATCAGGCTGACCACGATCGACGAGTCGACCCCGCCGGACAGAAACGCACCGAGCGGGACATCGGCGATCAGGCGCTTCTCGACGGCTTTCGTCAACAGCTCGCCCAGACGAGCCTTCGCGTCTGCGTACGTCCCGGCGAACGGCGCGGGCAACGGCAACTCCCAGTAGGCCCGCGGTAACGCCGTGAGCGGCTCGCCGGCCCGGACCCGCACGAAATGCCCGGGCATCAGCTTGCGGAAGCCGCGATAGATCGAATGCGGCGCGGGCACGTATTGGAACAGCAGGTAGCGGTGCAGCGATTGGGGATCCAGATCACGGCGCACGCCCGGCAAGGCGAGGATCGCCTTGACTTCGCTCGCGAAGTAGAGCCGGCCGTCTTGCTGCGCGTACGTCAGTGGCTTCTTGCCGAACCGGTCGCGCGCCAGCAGCAGCGTGCCGGCGTTCTCATCCCAGATCGCGATCGCGAACATCCCGCTCAGACGTTCGAAGCACGCCTCGCCGTGCTGCTCGTAGAGATGCACGATGACTTCGCTGTCGGCCTGCGTGCGAAACGTGTGCCCCTGTTGCTGCAGCTCGGCGCGCAGCTCGCGGAAGTTGTAGATCTCACCGTTGAAGATGACCCAAACGGACTCATCTTCATTGGCGATCGGCTGGTGCCCGCCTTGCACGTCGATGATCGACAGCCGGCGAAACCCGAACCCGCAGCGGCCCTGCGGATCAAGGTAGTGCCCCTCGTCGTCAGGCCCGCGGTGGACGAGCTGAGCCGACATGACGCGCAGCTCCTCAGCGGCGACGCGCGTCTCGGGCGAAAGAGCGATGGCTCCGGCAATGCCGCACATGAGGGTTCAGGGTTCAGGGTTCAGGGTTCGGAGATCGTGGGCGAACATACTACTGATACTGCCTCCCCAGCGGCCGGGTTCACCGCTTGCCGTCCAGCGGCTGACATTTCGGGCAGATGTGCGTGCCGCGCTGGGCAATCCGCAGGCCAGCCACCGGCGTACCGCAGCGCACACACGGCAGTCCGGCCCGCCCATACACCTTCAGGTGCCGCTTCATTCCACCGTCAGGATAGACCGAGTCGAACGATGTCCCGTGGTGGCGAATCGCCTTGCGCAGTACGGCCCGGATTTCTCTTCGCAGCCGTCGAGCCTGCTGCGCCACCAGCTCGTTCGACCGCGTGGCCGGGTGCAAGCGTGCCTGGAACAGAGCTTCATCGGTGTAGATGTTCCCCAGCCCCGCGACGAACGATTGGTCGAGCAGCAGCGGCTTGAGCTGCCGCGCGTGCCCGTGCAGCAGTTCTTCGAAAGCAGCGGCTGTAAACGCGCGCTCAAGCGGCTCGACACCAAGATGACTGGTGGCCGCGGCAATGTCGGTCGTGTAGATGACCTTCCCGAACTTGCGGGAGTCGCAAAACCAGAGCGTGTTGCCGTCATCAAGGTCGAAGATGGTTCGAACGTGTTGCGGCTCGCGATCGTGCTCGGCTGCCCATTCAAACCGCCCGCTCATGCGCAGGTGGATGAGCAGATAGGCCGGTCGGCGTCCGCCGCCCAGGTCGGCCACGATGAACTTCGCCCGCCGCCACACCCGCCGGATACGCTTCCCCACGATCCCCCGCCGCACCGCCGCCACACTCGGTTCGGCCTGCTTAGCCCAGCGCGAGACGAAGCGCGTCACCCGCCGCCCCTCCAGCCGCGGGCGATAGTGGCGAACGATCGTCTCGACTTCGGGCAGTTCCGGCATGGCAGAATGATAGCGTCCGAGACCCATCTTGGCCCATGCCATATGTTCGTGCGCGATCATACAACAGAGCCGGGCCGTCCCCGGCCCGGAGACCGGCGTGGGGACACGGCGGCTCCGCTGTGCAGGCCATCGCGCGACGCGTTTTCACGCCCGGTCATTTGGCGGATAGATTGCGGTCGCTCGCAGCAGGATCGATAGACGTCAACGGGGACTACGGCAGGTTCTCCGCCAGCCAGAAGTACAGTAGCCGACTCAGCACCGTCGCCCGGTACCTGGCCGTCGAGCGGATGTCGTCAATCGGAGAGATGTCGGCGTCGAGCAGCTGGCGGATTTCCTCAGGGTTTTGAAAGGTCCTGCCGTTGGCGAGCGCTTTTTCAAACGCCCGGCAACGACATACGATCGGCGCCACGCTGTTGGCGACCACGCGCCAGCCCTGCTCGTCCTTGACGATCGCGACGCCGACCTTGCTGATCGCTTGTGCGGTGCGCGCGCCGACCTTGTGGAACCACTCGTGCTCGCGGCGGCGGCGCGGGACACGGATCGCAACGATCAGTTGCTCTGGCCGCCGAACGCTTTGCTTGTACCCGGTGTAGTACTCGTCGAGGGGGACGTCGGTTTGGCCGGCCGGCGATCGCAGTATCACGCTCGCGTCGCACGCCATCAGCACGAGCACGCCGTCGGCGGCGGGCGAGCCGTTGCCGATGTTTCCGGCCCACGTTCCGCGGGCCTGGATCTGGATCGCCCCAACCTGCCGGGCAGCTTCGGCCAACAACGGAAAGGCCGTCGCGACTTCCGGCGAGGCGATCACGTCCCAATAGGTCGTCAGGGCGCCAAGCTCCAGAAAGTCGCCCGACATTCGCAACGGCCCAAGCTGATCACGTAGCGGCGTGAGGTCCAGCAGATTCAAATCGTCCTTCGGCTGACCGTGCCACGAGACCAGCAGATCGGTTGCGCCGGCGATTGGCGTCATAGACTCACCTTCGGCCGCCAGCATCTCCAACGCTTCATCCAGCGTTTTCGGCGTCAGCACCTGCACGCTACTCGTCCCCCGATCGTTTCAAAACGCGTCGCGCGCCGGCGATGATCCCGTCGTAGCCGGTGCAGCGGCACAGGTTGCCGCTCATGAACCGGCGGAGATCGACCTTCCGGGCCACCTCCGGATGCTCCTGCAACCAGCGAATCGACATCACAACCCCCGGCGTACACGCCCCGCACTGCGTGGTCCCGGTCTGGTTCAGCTCGTTCAGAAGATCCAGCTCGGCCGACTCGACCGTTCTCACCGAACGGCCCCGCACCTGAAACGCGGGAACGAGGCACGAATTCACCGGCAGGTCATCGAGCAGGACCGTGCATGCCCCGCACTCCCCCTCGCCGCAGCCCTCCTTGGTGCCCGTGCAGCCGCAGTCGTAGCGGAGGACGTCGAGCAGCCGGGCATCGAGCGGCACCGTACGCTTGATCAGCTTGCCGTTGAGCGTGAAGCCCAGCTCGAACTTATCCATCGCGCTCGCCCTCCAGATGCTCCAGCAGCCGCTCGGGCGTCAGCGGGATCTCGTTGATCGACGTGGCGAGCGCGTCGCAGACCGCGTTGATCACGGTCGGGGCCGGGCCGTCCATCGGCAGCTCGCCGATCCCCTTGGCTCCGCGCGGGCCGTATGGCGAAGGCTGCTCCTCGAAAAACACGCGAATCGGCGGGAGATCGCCGGCGGTGGGGATGGCGTAGTTCGTCATCTGAGTATTGGTCATGACGCCTTCTTCGAGCCGCACCTCCTCGGTCAGCGCCCAGCCGATACCCTGCGCTACGCCGCCCCGAATCTGCCCTGCCGCGAGCGTCGGGTTGACGACTTTGCCGACTTCCTGCAACGCGACGTAGTCCGTGACGCGCGCGATGTACGTGCGCAGGTCGACCTCCACCTCGGCCACGTGTGTCGCCCAGGCGTAGGTCGCGTACGCGTCCCCGCGATAATGCTCTTCGTCCCACTGAATGTTCGGCGGGGTGCGGTACCTGGCGCGGCCGAGCAGTTGCTTGCCCAGATGGACCGCATGCCAGGCCCGGATCGCGTCCCGCAGCGCTTCTCCAGCAATCGATCCGGCCGGACTGACTTGCGCCACCAGGTCGTCGCAGGCCTGTTGCAGCAGACTGCCAACCACCATCGTCGTTCGGCTCGCGACGGTCGGGCCGCTATTGGGAACACGGGCGGTGTCGGGCGTCGCAACGTACACGTAGCTCGGATCCAGGCCGAGCCGGTCGGCAACAATCTGCATCAGGACGGTCTGGGCCCCCTGCCCCATATCGGTCTGAGCGGTCAGCACCTCGACCCGACCGTCAGGCAGACCCGCGACGAGAACCTCCGAAGCCAAATACGTCTCGCCGCTCCCCGTGAAGCCCGCCCCGTGAAAGAAGCACGAAAAGCCGAGGCCACGACGCAGGTACGGATGCTTCCGGTTGTACACCGCGTGCTCTTTTCGCTTCTGCTGGCAGGCGGCGAGCTCGAGCCCGCGATCCAGCAAACCAACCAGATCGGTCCCGTCACGGTAGACCTGCCCGGTCACGGTGGTCTGGCCAGCGCGGAGCAGGTTCCGCCGCCGTAGCTCCGCCGGGTCCAGCCCCAGCCGCTCGGCAATGACGTTCATGTGCCGTTCGATAGCGAATAACGCCTGTGGTGCGCCGAAGCCGCGAAAAGCACCGTACGGCGGTGAGTTGGTCAAGCGGGCCTCGCCGTGGACGTGGACGTTCTCACAGTGGTACGGCCCAGCCGCGTGGATGCAACTGCGGCTCAGCACGACCGGCGAGAGCGTTGCATAGGCGCCGGAGTCGAGCAGCACGTCGATTTCCATCGCCAGCAGACGCCCGTCGTCGGCAACCGCGGTGCGATGCCGCACATGGCTGGGATGCCGCTTGGTGGTCGCCGCCATGTCTTCCCGGCGATCGTAGATGATCTTGACCGGCATCCCGGCCTTCTCGGCCAGCAGGGCGGCGTGAACGGCGAGCAAGGACGGGTAATCCTCCTTGCCCCCGAACGCGCCGCCGGTCGGCGACTGAATCACGCGCACTTCCTCGGGCGTCCGTTGGAAAAAGTGCATCAACGCGTTCAGCACAAAGTACGGACATTGCAGCGTGCCGCGCACCACGAGCTGCCCGTCTGCGCGGTAAGCGAGCATGCCCTGCGTTTCGAGATAGACGTGCTCCTGGGCCCCCGTGCGATACTCGCCTTCGATCACGTGCGGAGCCTGCCGGAAGACCGCCGCCACGTCGCCTTTGTGAATATCGATCCGCTTGAACACGTTGTCGTCACCGTGCTGGATCAGCTCCGGCGTCAGCGCCGTGCGCGGATCGAGCACGGCGGGCAGCGGTTCGACCTCGACGCGGACGGCACGCAACGCCTCGCGGAGTTTGCGGATCGAGCGATGGGCGAGCAGCACCACCGGCTCGTACTTGTGTCGAACGTCGCCCGCCGCGAGCGCCCGCCAATCGTTCTCGATCATCACGACCTCGTTCGGCCCGGGAATATCGCGGTGATCGACGATGACGAACTCGTTCCAATTGAGGGCGGGATCGAAATGAATGCGTGTAATGCGACCGCGGGCGACCGGACTGCGGATGGTGCCGCCGTGCAGCACGCCGGGAATCGCGAGGTCATCGACGTAGGCGGTCGCACCCCGGAGCTTGTCGAGCCCGTCCACCCGGGGGATATCACTTCCCACACTCATCCGCGCGCTCCGCCTGGAGTCGGCATCTCAGCCAGTACGTCAATGGCAACGCTGAGTATAGGAACGTCGGATATGGCGTGAAAGCGTCGCGCCGGGCAAAGCGCAACCGCGCCGCCGGCCGGCACCAGAACTCACGCGGCCGGCTGAACCGCACGGACCGGTGGAGTGGTCAAACGCTGACCGTAGTAATCCACCAGCAGCAGACCGATCAGGACCAGGTTCAGCAGAATCCCGCGGATGCCGTGGAACACAGCTTCCAGCCAGTCGCTGCCCCAGCAGCCGCAGTCGATGTTCATCCCCCGCACCTCGACGCTGACTTTTCCGAACGTGAAGCCAACCATCATCAGGAAGATCACCAGACGCGCTTCGGCCCGCCAGAACCCGACAATCAGCAGCACGCCCGCAAACAGCTCCAGCCACGGCAACACAATCGCAATCGCGTTGGTCAGGATAACCGGCACCAGCTCATACGCCCGGACCTGCTCGGCAAACTTCATCGGGTCGAGAATCTTGCTGGAGCCGGCGTAAACGAAGAGACCACCGACCACCAGCCGCCCGATCAACGCCGCCGCCTGCCAGCCTCTGCGTGAACCGTTCTTCTCCAGTACTGCTCCGCTCACGAGCGCTACTCCACCGTCTCCAGCCCCGCCTCCACGATACCTTCCCAGCCCGGGAAGTAAATGAACAGATCGGCCGGATCGAAGCCGACGTCCACCATCGCGGCGCACACCTCCGCCGAAGAGTCGCACGCTTCGGAGGAGCAATACAGCACGAACCGACAGCCTTCGAACTCCCTCAACTGGGGAAGATGAGCGTCGAATTCGTCTGCGGGGACGTTGATGACAAACGTCTGCGGGGCGGCGAGGTGCCCCTTCTCGAACGCCGAGGCCGGACGGGCGTCAACCACGACCGCCCCGTCGTCGATCAGCGCCAGGAACCCATCGAGCGTCACGCCAGCCGTGGCCCGTAGCTGATCGCGTCGCCGCACCTCCACTTCCACGGCCCCTGGATCAGGCACCCAGGGCAAGTGGCGAACTAACGCGGACCCGGCGGATACCGCCACAGACAGGCCCACAACCCCCACCAGCCGTGCAATTGCGACGCTCAAGGCCTGATTTCCTTCGGAGGTTTAGATGAGTCGGCCGTCGGCTGGGCCTTCAAGCTCTTGCCGGGTACGGCTGGCTTCTTCGCCGCTGCCCTCTTGCGGACGGGCACCACCAGCTCGGCGTACTCCTCATCGTCGGTGGCAATCGTGATCGTCGCTCCGCCGGCGGGGAGCTCGTCAGGCGGCGGCAACATCACGCGGACTGTCGCCACGTTGGCCAACGACGACTTCGCCGGTCGAGCGGGAGTCGGCAGCACTTCCGCCTTGATTACCGGATCGCTCACGGTGACGCCCGTCACCTTCAGCGGCTCATCCCGGCGGGAGGTCACGCGCAGATCGCGCTGCGTCGGCTCGTTGATCTGGCCCGAAACGTACAGCGCATTCGGCATCACGGCGATCGGGGCCTGAACCGTGCCCCAGATGCGCACGGGAACCTCGGGAACCAGGTTCAGCCCGGTCAGCAACTGGACGTTCGCGTGGTTCAAGCCGTCCTGCAGCGGCGGCTTCGTCGTCGCGGTCAGTCTGTAGCGGCGACCCGCCTCGATCTCCTCCAGGCGCACGTCGAAACTCTCGGACTGCATCTCCTTGAGCCGCAACGCGAGCGGCTCGGTGTACGCACACTCGATTTCAACTGACTTGGTGATGACGTCGTCGCGCCCGATGTAACCGAAGTTCAGGCCGCGAGCCTCGGACAACCTAACGACCTGCTTAACCCGCCCCTTGACCTCGATGGTCGTGATCGGGCTGGTCGGGTCGTTGGAGTGTACATGGATCTTCTGTGAGACCGTCTCGACGGCTTTATTCGTGTTGTACGTAACCTTGACGTCTTCGGACTCACCCGGCTCGAGCAGCTCCTTCTTCACACTCGCCACCGTGCAGCCGCAGCTCGTTTTGACCTTCTCGACGCGAATCGGAGCGTCGCCGACGTTCTTCAGCGTGATCGTCGTCTCGGCTTTCTCGCCAGCCCATTTCTGGCCAAAATCCCACACGCTCGTGCTGACTTCGAGCTTGGGGGCGGCGGTCTGCGTCGCCGACGTCGGCCGCTCCTCGACCGGCACCTGGGCCAGAGTGGCCGGGATGGCGATCAGCAGGGCAACGAACGGTACCAGAGACCAGCACGCCTCTTTCCTTCCGGCGTAGTTATCGCGACCATCGTGCATGTGACTATCCTCCGACGAACATCGTGACAGAATGACTCCTTCAGCCAGGCGAGAGAAGTCGCTTGGCAAATCAGACGGCGGGCTGCTTCCTCCCACCGCGCATAGAAGCATCGACGATTCCGTTCCCGGGTGACGACCAGCGTCACTTCCCGGCAGCGGTATCGCTTCTGTATTCACGCCCCCGCACGCCGCGCTCGGCAGTTTCTCCGGAAAACTTGCCCCTCGTCCGACACAATCCGAGCGCAGCGGGCGGGAGATACCGCCCCGGCGGTTGAATTCCCCCCCGGAGCTTGCGTACAGTTGTGCCATGCGTACCCCGTCGCGCCCAGACGAATCCGCCGATCCGCTGACGCAACTCGCCGACCGCGCGCAGAGCGGCGACCGCGGCGCCTTCGAGCACCTGCTCCGCCGCTTGGAGCCCGGGCTCAAGCGTATATTGCTGCGTCGCACCGGCGGACAAGCGGAACTGACGGACGAGCTCGCCCAACGCACCTGGATCGCCGTCTGGGAAGCACTCCGCGATCGGCGTTACGATCGACGAAAGGCCGCCATCTCGACCTTTGTTTACGCCGTCGCACACAAACTCTGGCTCCAGCACCTTCGTCAAACGGGCCACACGCCGATCTCTCACAGCTGGTTTGATGCAGCACTGCTGAATGAATCGCAAGCTTCGGATAACCCGGCGAAGTTGCTCGAAGCGGGCGAACTCCTCGAGGCGGTGCGCGCGTGTCTTCACGCCACGGGAACGCCGTTCAGCCTGACCGCGGAAGAGCGCCGGATCATCATCGGGCTGGCCGGCGGTGAATCGGAGCGCGCCCTGGCTGAGCAACTGAGTGTGGCCGCCAGCACGATTCATGCGCGCAAGCAGTTGGCATACAAGAAGTTGCGTGAATGTCTGGTCGCCCGCGGCTTTTCGATGGATAGCGCCGAGCGCCGGGACGGCAAACGTGAATAATCGAAGGGTTGCTAATGGAAGGTCCATCGTGAAGGACAAGGAGCTCGAGAACCTGGTTCGAATGGCCGCGGAAATCGACGCGCTCGAACACGCCGCTCGCCTTTCCGAACGCCTCGGTGACGACACTCCGGCGATCATCCGCTTTGATCGCGAGCGAGATCGCCGTCTGCCCTGGCGACTCGGGGTAGGCGCCGCCGCCGCCGCGGCAATCCTGCTGGCGTTGCTCCCCCCAGCAACGACACCACGGCCGCAGTTCGAGATCGCCTATTGCCCCAGCGTACCGCGTTACGACGGCGTGCGCATCGATCGCTTTGAGCCCAGCTCGCCGCAGCAGTGTGCCGTGCTCGCGATCTTCCACACCTGGGAGAAAGACTGCCAATGTCTGGCCTGGCAGTTGTACGAATGGGAGGACGGCCGCCCGTTGGCCGAGCTCACTCCGGATCAGGTGCATGACATCACTATCGACGTCACCGACGCCCCGCCCTTGGAGCAGCTCCTGGTCGTCGCGATCGCGAAGAACGCGCGCGATCTGCCCAGCAGCGAGGCGGACACGCACGACTTGCTCGACTGCCTCAACGAGCTGGCACCGCCGACCAACCCGCGCGACGGCGCCGCGGCCTACACGTCGGCGGTGCGGGCTTGCTTGCCGGACAGCGTCAAGGTTGTTCCGCAGTCATTCTTTGTTGAATAGACAATGTTGTCATACCAGAGCGCTAGCCGACTGAATCCCTCGCCATCCCTCCATCGCACAATCGCATAATCCTCATGGTTTCTCCCCCTGACTCGACCCAATCCCGCGTATAATAGCTGGTTCGCCGCGCGGCGAACCCGTGATCCGCGCGGCGGCACCGACAGGAGCGCGGCGTGAACTGGGACTCGTTCCTCGAAGAACTGGGGCGGTGGTTCGAGCGGCACGGGCTACTCGTGTCCAAGACACGCTGGGTGGTCGGGGTTTCCGGCGGTGCGGATTCGGTTTTGCTACTGCACGCTCTGCGTCAACTTTCTGAACAACGCGAGTTGCGCTGGGAACTGCACGCTGCCCACCTCCACCACGGTCTGCGCGGCAACGCGGCCGACGCCGACGCGGAGTTCGTCAAGGACCTCGCCCGCCAGCTCGCGCTGCCGGTGCACATCGAACGCGTGCACATTCCGTCCGAAGTCGAAACTCACGGCGGCTCGACCGAAGAAGTTGCCCGCCAACTCCGCTACGAATTCCTCGAACGCGTCGCGCTCAAGACCGACGCGGTCGGCATCGCGGTCGCGCACCACGCCGACGACGACGCCGAGACGATTCTGCATCGCATCTGCCGCGGAACCGGGATGCGCGGCCTGGCCGGCATGCGCCAAACCCGAGCCATCCAGCCCGGCTCGCGGGTTCTCCTGATACGTCCGCTGCTGGATCATCGGCGGGCAACGATTGAGCAGCTATGCGAGCAGCGCGGGATCGAATACCGCACGGACCAGACCAACCGGGACACCGAGTTCACGCGCGGCCGCGTCCGCAACGTTGTGCTGCCCATGCTTCGCGAGCAACTCAACCCGAACGTGACCGACGCCCTGCTCCGTCTGGCCGAGCAGGCCCGCTGGCTGGAAACGTACTTGCGCGACGCCGCCACGCGGATCTTCGACTCGCTGGTCGTCAGCGAACAGCCCAGCCGGATCGTCCTGAACACCCGCGCCCTGGTCAGCAAGCAACGCGTGATTCAGGCCGAGGTCATCCGCCGCGCCGTCTCGCTCCTGCCCGGGGGCGAACAGGATCTCAGCTTCACGAACGTCGATGACGTGCTGCGACTGGCCGCCGACCGCGCGAGCGGGAAGGAGCTGCACCTGCCGGGCGCGGTGACAGTTCGCAAGGTTTACGACCGGCTGGAGTTCCGCCCGCGGGCGATGACCGAGACGCCCGCGGAACTGACCCCGGTCTTCGTCACCTGTCCCGGCACGACCCCGCTGCCGCAGCTCAACGGCGAGCTGACCGCTGAGGCGTGCGAGGTCGACCCGGAGAAGATCGACGAGCTGCGCCAGACCGCGCACCCGAACGAGCAATGGCTCGACCACGACCGCCTGCAATTGCCGTTACTCGTTCGCGGGCGCCGCGCGGGCGACCGCTTCCACCCGCTGGGCGCCCCGGGCACCAAGAGCTTGAGCGACTTCTTCATTGACGAGAAAATCGAACCGCCCCTCAGGGCCCGCACCGGCGTCTTGTGCGACCAGGCCGGCGTGGTCTGGGTGATGCCCCTGCGGATCGACGAACGCGTAAAGCTGCGGGCGAACTCGCGCCGCGCGCTGCGGCTCGTGTTCACCCCGACTTTTCGCGGATCGACCGCCGAATCGTGAAGCCGAAAACACCAGGACTCGTGTCCGCGATCTTCGTCGTCGCCCTTCTACTGCGCGTCGCCTGGGTCCTGCTGCGCTGGAGCAGGACCGGCGCGGCGCTGGAGTTTCCCGACGAAGAGCTGCACTGGCAGCTCGCGAGTAACCTCGTGCACGACGGGACGCTGGTCAGCGCCGATGCCCGATACGCCGCCCGCATGCCGGGCTACCCGCTCTTCCTGGCGTTGTGCGCGTGGGCAGATGGGACCGGAATCCTGATCGCCCGCCTGCTTCAGGCCCTCCTGGGCGCCGCCACGGCCTGGATCGCCTATTCGTTCGTAGGAAGGGCGCTCGACCGGCGCGCCGCTCTGATCGCCGGCATCCTGGTGTGCCTCGATCCATACGCGATTTTCTTTGCGAATCTGCTGCTGACGGAAGTGTCGTTCAGCTTGTTCGCGGTGGCGCTCACCGCCTGTGCCTGGCGGCTGATAACGGATCCCGCGAAGGCATCGCGCGCGGCAACGTACGGCGTAGCCGTGTGCGGCGCCGCGATACTGATGACACGCCCGTCCGCCGCGGGATGGCTGCTGCTGTTGTGGGTCGTCCTGTGGCTTTTCGACTCGCACCGTGTGCGCGCCACACGACGATTGGCGTTGTACATTGCCGTGATGGCCGTCTGCCTGCTCCCGTGGGGGCTGCGCAATCGGGCCATGATCGGCACCTCGGCGTGGCTCTCGACCAACGGCGGCGTCACACTCTACGACGCCCAGGGTCCACAAGCCGACGGCAGCAGCAACCAGGCGTTCCTCGAGGAGCTTCCCCAACTCGTCGGGCTCAACGAAGTCGAGCGCGACCGTGAATTGCAGAGGCTCGCAATCGAACAAGTGCGCAGCGACCCGGGCCGCGTGCTGAAGCTCGCCTGGGTCAAGTTCCGACGCACCTGGAGCCCGTCACCAAACGTCTCTGACTACCGCGGCGGCATCACCGGCTTCGTGAGTGCCGCATTCACGGTGGTCACGCTGCTGCTCGCCTTCACCGGCTTAGCCGGCACGCTCGGAAAGAAGCACTCCGCCGAAACAGTATCCCCCCGTCGGCGACTGCACCTGCTGCTGTGGCTGCCGGTGATCTACTTCACGCTCGCCCACTGCGTCTTCATCGGCTCGCTACGCTACCGCGTCCCGCTGATGCCCTTCGTCGAGATCGCCGCCGCGACGGCCTTTGTGCAATCGCGGGCGCGGCCCTCGGAAACCACCTGAAATCGTTCGTCGGAACGTGATCGGCGCTGGAGGTGCATCCGCCGAGTCATCGCGCCGTGCCCGGCGCAAAAAAAGAGCTTGGGCGAGTCCCGGGACTCGCCCAAGCGGATTTACTTCTTATTGTGGCCGGATTCGATCGTATTAACGACGACGAATCAGGGCCAGGCCACCAAGGGCCAACAGCGCAAGGCTGGCGGGCTCAGGGATGCAAACCTGGACATCCCAACTGTACGGGAACAGCGTGCCACCGGTGTTCGCGGCACCGATCTCCAGGTCGATGTGCATCCAGCACTCCTGCTCGGGAGGACAGGGATCGCACAGGATCGACAGACGGTGGATCACGAAAGTACCGGCGCCCGTGTCGACGGTATCAAACCAATCGCCTTGACGCATCTGGGCAGCTTCGATAACCACGTTCGGGTCAGCGAACGTGACGGCGCCCAAGTTCGGGGCGTTCGGGTAGAACATCGGCGAGGTGAAGTAGCTGTCATTGGGGTCGCCAATCCCGAAATCATACAGCGGTGGGTTGTAGGTCTCGGTGTCGATGAACACGCACGCACCGGTCAGCGTGGCCGTCATGCCCGCAACCGTCCAGTCGTCCGGGTCGACCGGGGGGCCCGGATCGTCGGCTACCGTAACCAGGACGTCGTAAGTGTGCGTACAGGCACCCTGCGGCGAACCGTTGTACACCAAGCTGGCGGTAATCGACGCGTTCGCCGTCATGGCAAAGGCAAGAACTGTAACAAACGCTAGTAGTTTCTTCATAGGACTTCCTCTCCTGTCAACGGATCCGTGAGAGTTGGTGATCGGCCCGCCCGATCACTTCAGTCTCCTCCTCGAAAGGTCAAACGCCATGCTACCTCATCAGAACCCGTTTTTCAAGCCGAAACTGAGAAAAGTCTGCGTATTTTTCCCGGGGGGGCAGCCACGCCGCTCCCACTGGCCATTGCGGCGCGCTCCGCTCGCCGGCGGCACCGGGATTCGGTCGCGTTATAGCCAGCGGGGTTGCCGGGATTCTGGCGAAATGCCTGTAATCTGCGCAATGGCAAATAGTTATGTGCGTGCGGCCCGTTTCTCGCACCGTTGCGGTGTCGAAACATACTCCCGACCACCGGTGCCCCCCCCCGGGGGCTCGTCGTGGTAATTAGCGGCGGTGAGCATGTCGATTCGCGCGTAAAAGAAGCTTGGGCGACCCCTGCGTTTCGCCCAAGCCTCGATGTCGTTTGCCGTCCGCTAGCTGAATCAGGCCTTGTTACCGGCGCCGAATCAGGGCCAGGCCACCGATCGCAAGCAGTGCCAGGCTGCCGGGCTCGGGAACCCAGACATGGAAGTCGTACGGGTAGAGTGTGCCGCCGGTGCTCGCCAGCGCGGTGTCGCCCGCCACGTCCAGCCACGCGCCGCCGTCCGGATCGACCGTCAGGCGGTGGAGCACGAAGTCGCCGCCGCCCGTGTTGACGGTGTCAAACGTATCGCCTTGACGCAACTGGGCAGCTTCGATAACCACGTTCGGGTCAGCGAACGAGACGGCGCCCAAGTTCGCGGCGTTCGGGTAGAACTGCGGCGAGGTGAAGTAGCTGTCATTGGGGTCGCCGATCCCGTAATCATACATCGGTGGATTGTAGGTCTCGGTGTCGACGAACCAACCGTTGTCCAGCGTGGCGGTTATGCCGCACACGGTCCAGTCATCGCCCGCAGGGATGGTGACGACAAGGTCGTACGTCCTCGTGCCCGTGATCAATTCGCCCAGATCAACCAGATTCACGACGGGCTGAGCGTTAACCGCCGCGACTACAACAAGAACCGAGGTAGCAGCCAGTAACTTCTTAAGCATTGGATTTCCTCTCCATGCACGGATCCGTGAGAGATGGTGATCGGCCCGCCCGATCACTTCAATCTCCTCATTGACAGGTGTCATTGATTGATAGGCCCCCCTCTCGCGGATAATCAAGCCGGAGTTCGAAAAGTTCTCTGAAGTTCGCCCGGACGGCGTCCGCAGGAGCCGGGCGAGAGATGCCGCTCCTGGGCGTTCGCGGTCTCGGTTTGCATACGCGACAACGGTCCGCGCGGTTCGCACGAGACTGCTGAATCCTCCCCGGCACGGGAGCCGGGGCAGCCCTTGAACGAATCGTAACCTTTTTACTTGGAAGCAGTTAAGCGCCGCTGGTCTGAGAATGCGTAGCGCCCGACGGCGAGCCAATCAACGCGCGAGGGCCATAGAATCAGGTTGTGGGAAAGCGTCTGCGCCACCGGAACCAGCCGCCGGCGAGGGTCGGGCAAACCGTGGGGCGTCCGCAAAAAACTTCGCTCCGACGATCCCGCGACGCTGCGAACGACCCCGCCTACGGCCCGGTCCCGTAGTTGGCAAGCAAGGCGGCGAGGTCCGATAGGTCAACGTCGCCGTCGCCGTCCAGGTCGCCGTCCTCCGGCCCGGCCCCGCTGGGGGTACCGTAATTCGAGAGGAGGGCGGCGAGGTCTGCCAGATCAACGTCGCCATCGCCGTCCAGGTCGCCGGTGATGCCCGGGATTGAGAAATCGACGATGACCGGGGCGTGGTCCGAGGCCACGGTGGTCGCGTCAATATCTCCGCTGGCCTGGAGGCCGTCGTCGTCCCCGGAGATATAGACGAAGCCCGTTTCGTTGAGCTCGTCCTGGTCCACGATCTGGTCGGCGTTGGCATCGAAGGCGGCGAAGATCTCGTCGCTGGCAAGGACGTAATCGTAGCGCCTGCTCAGGCTGGTGCGGGTGCTGAAGGTGTTGCCGAGGAACGTCGGAAACTGGGCACCGTAGAGCGTCTCGACGCGGACATCGTTCAGCCCGGTCGGCAGACCGTTGCTGCCGCCTTCCAGCAGCGCATCGATGACGTCGTCTTCGAAGTCGTCCTGATTCAGATCACCCGCAAAAAAGTAGTGCGTGGGGAAGAACTCCTTGGTCCCGTTTCCGTCCACGTCGATCCCGAATTCGCGGTCGACCGACACGCGGTTGGCGATGGCATTGGCCTCAGCGCGGCGGATATCGGGATCCTCGCCGGACTGCCCGGCCTTGAAATGCGCGTTGTAAATCAGCACATACTCAGGGGTCGTGGGGACGTCCACAATCAGCCGCAGCACCGGGCGCGGTCCCGGCGTGCCGAATTCGTCAAACCTCAGCACGCTCAAGTCGCCCCGCACGAAGAAGCCGTTCGAGTAAAACCCGTCGGTGGTGGGCCCTTTTAGGGCCTGGTACCCCGGCAGAAAGTCGTCGCGAAAGTCTTCCAGGTCGTCCAGGCTGGTGGTCTCCTGGAGGCAGACGATATCCGGCATCAGGCTGGTGTTCGGACCGGGTCCGTCCAGGTCCAACGAGGTCAGCAGGTTTCCGGACGCCGCCCGGTCGGCAGGCGCGTTGTCGATCCCCTGGTAGGTGTTGAACGTCACGATCCGGAGCGGGACGTCACCGGCGGCGCTCGCCACGGCCAGACTCAGGACGAACAAAGCAGACAAACGGCGTGTCATCTCGCAAGCTCCCTCGCCTCTTCCAACTTGGGCTCCAGCCAGAGCCCGCAAGTATTCTAACACGTTCGACCTGCACTTCGCACGCACAAGTTGGGCAAAGAGGGTTAGGGGTTCAGCGCTCCGGTCGCGGCGGGATTGGGACCGGACGTTGGGCCAGCAGATCGCGGGCTCGCTGGAGCGGGATGAGATAGTCCTCCTGCCCGTCGGCGCTCTCCAGATCGGCGAAGCTATGCGCCTCGGCGAGGCGGAACGGGCCGACGGCGGTGCGGGTCAGCGCAGTGAGGCAGCCGCCTGTGCCGAGCGCCGTGCCCAGGTCACGGATCAGGGCCCGAACGTAGGTTCCTCGGCCGCAGGCGAGCTCAAAGTCGATCGTCGGCCACTCGTAGCGGCGAACGTGGAGCCAGTAGACCTGAACTGTTCGGGCTTTGAGCTCAAGGGTCTCACCGGCACGGCTGCGTTTGTAGGCCGGTCGCCCACCAACCTTGACGGCGCTGATCGCGGGCGGAACCTGCTCGATGACGCCCTCGAAGCGCCCGCAGGCCGCGCGGACGCCCTCCGCGTCGGGTACCGCCGCAACCGGCACATCGATCAGCGGGCGGTCGCGGTCGAAGCTCTCGCTGGTGACGTCGAGCCGGGCGGTGGCCCGGTAGACCTTGGGTTGATCCATCAGCGCCTCGACCAGCTTGGTCGCTTTGCCGAGGCACAGCAGGAGCACGCCCGCGGCACCCGGGTCCAACGTCCCGGCATGGCCGCTCTTGCGGACCCGGGTGATCTTGCGCACGCGGTAGAGCGCCTTGGCGGAGGTGATCCCGGTCGGCTTGTTCAGGTTGATCACGCCGTCCATATCGGCGGGAGGTTACTGTTTGCACGCTGATTATGAAAGCGAAACGCCAACGGCGGCGTGGGTGGACGAACGGCGCCCGCAAGAGCACTCCTCCCATCCAGAGCTGTAACCGGCACCTGGAGCACTGGCCGTTTGAGAACTATCTAGACAACCTGCATGCGGAGAGCTGAGCGGACCGGTCTCCGATCGATCTCTTGTCGAGCGGCCCGGTTTTCGCGTATCCTCCTGAAATCGTTCGACCCGCAGGACCGATACATATATGTCTATGTCGATGCTGAATACGAAAAGACGCCTACTGGCCGTAGCGGTGAGTATCCCCGCAGTTATTCAAGGTTTCGGCTGTATCGGCACTCCGAGCAGCGACGGCGGCGAAAGCAGCGCCACGCGACGACAGTTCCCCCTCGACACGCTTCAGACCGCGACGGTTACGATCAAAGGCAACACCTTCCGCGTCTGGCTCACCCAGGACGCCGACCAGCGTGAGGAAGGGCTGATGTTCGTGCCCGAGAGCGAGATTGCCGACGACCAGGGCATGTTGTTTGTTTTTCCGGACGAACGCTACCTCGGCTTCTGGATGAAGAACACGATCACCCCGCTGGATATCGCCTACGCCCGCATGGACGGCACGATTGTCACCACCCACACGATGCCGATATTGACTTTGCAGACGTACCCCTCGTACGAGCCGGCCATGTTCGCCTTGGAAGTGAAGGCCGGAACGTTTGAACGGCTGGGTATCGGCCCTGGGGATCGGCTCGAGATTCCCGACGAGGTATTCAAGGCGCAACCCTAGCGCGACGAAGCCACCAGCAGAGGACCCGCAGCTCATCGGCCGCTCGCCGGCCGTAATGCGGGGGTTGGTGCCGGCATCGCCGGATTATCGGGGTTCGCTGCATGGCTTCGGGCTCTATCCCGAACGTTCTACTGTTCGGCGCATCGCAGGCGCGGTCGCAGGATGTCTGCAACCTTTTGCAAGCCCGGGGATTGCCCGCCAGCTACCTCGGTTTTGAGCCTGCCCCGGACGCGAATCTCCTGCGGGCGGCGGATATGCTCGTCTGCGTGCTCGATCCCGAGAACGACGCCACGCACACCGAGCTGATCCAGTCGCTGCTGACGCGCGCTCAGGCGGAGAGCGTTCCGGCGCTGCTCTGGGGGGTCCCCGACGGCTGCCAAGTGCCGGACGGGCAATTGATCGACTGTCTGCCAGCCGACGTCAGCCCGGTGGAAGTGGTTGGTCGGCTTACGGCGCTGGCGCGCTACGCCCCGGTGATGAAACGGATGGAGAAGGAGATCCAACGCCTGCATCGCCTGGGGCGCCACCTGAACAGCTACTTCGACGAGATCGATCAGGAGATGCGTCTGGCCGGCCGGTTGCAGCGTGACTTCCTGCCGCAGACGCTGCCCAACGTTCCGCCGCTGCGGTTCGCACACATGTTTCGCCCGGCGGTGTGGGTGAGCGGCGACATCTTTGACGTGTTCCCCGTCGATGACCGACACGTCGCAATCTTCATCGCGGACGCGATGGGGCACGGCACGGCGGCCGGCCTGATGACGATGTTCCTGCGGCGGGCGTTGACCTCCAAGCAACAGAACGGGGACACGGAGCGCATCGTACCGCCGACGGAGGCGATGCGCCTCCTGCACGAAGGTCTCGCACGCCAGAACCTGCCACACGCGCAGTTCGTGACGGCGGCGTACGCGATCATCGACACCGAGTCGCTGGACATCCGCCTGGCGCGGGGTGGCCATCCGTATCCGTTCCATGTGAACGCCGCCGGCGAGATCAGCGAGATGCGCTGCGAAGGCGGTCTGCTGGGCGTAGCCGGGCTCGAGCCGGAGTTCGACGAGCATCACGACCACCTTGCGCCGGGCGACAAGGTGATCTTCTACACCGACGGGCTGGAAAACCTGTTCATCCACGACCGCGACGGGGAAACCGAGCGGGTCGAGTTTACCGAGCACCTCCACCAATGGGCCAAACTCGACGCCGACGGCTTTGTCAACGCCGTGAGCAACCACCTCGATCGCGAGGAGGGCTCGCTCAACCCGGAAGACGACGTCACCATCGTGGTGGCGGAAGTGACCGGCTAGATCGATGCCGGTGATCACGGGTTGCCACACGGCGTTCGAAGGGCGAGCGCGGGAGGGCCTATACACGGCACTCACGCAAGACCCTCGCTCGCGCTTTGGGCTCGAACGGTTGGCGTCTCAGAATCGTGAATACTCACCGTCCTGCGGTCCGGTCTCACCCTCAGACTATGGTCCCCTTGTCTGCCTCGCGGCCCGGCGAGTAGACTTACCAGAGTATGTTTGACGCCCTGAGCGAACGGTTTAGCAGCGTGTTCCGCAGCGTGCGCGGCCGCGGCAAGGTCACCGAGGCCAACGTCCGCGACGCGATGCGCGAGATCCGTACGGCCCTGCTCGAAGCCGACGTGCACGTCGAGGTGGCCCGGAAGTTCTGCGACAACTGCCTGGAACAAGCTCTGGGTATGCGCGTGATCGACACGCTCAGGCCCGACCAGGTGATCGTCAAGGTCGTGTACGACAACCTGGTCGAGCTCATGGGGCCGATCGAAACGCGGATCCCGTTCGTCTCGCAGCCGCCCACGATCGTCCTCATGGCCGGCCTCCAGGGCTCCGGCAAGACCACGACCTGCGCCAAGCTGGCCCGTTATTGCATGACCAAGGGCAAAAAGCCGCTACTGGTCGCGGCGGACCTGAAGCGCCCCGCCGCGGTCGACCAGCTCGAAGTGCTCGGCCGGCAGCTCGACGTTCCCGTTCATGCGGAGCGCAATCACCAGAACCCGGTCAAGGTCTGCCGCAACGCGGCGCGCGAGTCGCGCAAACTGGACCGCGACGTGGTGATCCTCGACACTGCCGGCCGCCTGGCGATCGACGAAGAGATGATGACCGAGATCTCACAGATCGCCAGCGCCACGCAACCACACCAGATCTACCTCGTGCTCGACGCGATGACCGGGCAGGACGCGGTCAATACCGCCAAGGCGTTCGACCAGCGGCTCGAGCTCGACGGTGCGATCCTGACGAAGTTCGACTCGGACACGCGCGGCGGGGCGGCGCTGAGCGTCAAGGCCGTCACCGGCAAGCCGATCAAGTTCATCGGCATCGGCGAGAAGCTCGACGCGATCGAGGAGTTTCATCCGGATCGCATCGCCAGCCGGATTCTGGGCATGGGCGACGTGGTCTCGCTGGTCGAGAAGGCCCAGCAGACTTTCGACGCGGAAGAAGCTCAGAAGGCCCAGGAGAAGATGGCCAAGGGTTCGTTCGGGTTCGACGACTTCCTCTCGCAGCTCGAGCAGTTCCGCAAGATGGGCCCGATGAAGCAGATCATGAAGATGATCCCGGGTGTCGGCTCGGCTCTGGACGACATGGAGGTGCCCGAGGAGGATCTCGACCGCTTCCGCGGGATCATCCATTCGATGACGCCCAGGGAACGCCAGAACCCCGACATCATTGAGGCCTCGCGCCGCCGACGCATCGCCAAGGGTGCCGGCGTGGAACAGCAGGACGTCAGTGGGCTGGTCAAGCAGTTCACGCAGATGCGCGGGATGATGAAGCAGATGGCGGGAATGGGCTTCCGCGACCGAATGAGAATGACGCAGGCCCTGGGCCGCTCGGGGATGCTAGACGCCGGCAAGATGCCCCGGATGAAGAAGGGCTCGACCAAGTACAATCCGCGCAAGGGCGACAAGAGGAAGCGTCGCCGACGACGCTGATGACTCGCATACTGCACGTGCTGCGCCGATGCTTGGCCACGAATCCCGGTTGATTCGCGCGCGGCTCGGTTGGCGAAACCGGTGGGCTGGAACAGTTTTCACCAAAGTGTAGCGGCCGGGGCCGGCGTGCCAGCCGTGATGTGTCCCTCAAGAAACTGCGTCGGGCACGGAGACCCGACGCTACATCAAACTGGAAACCCCTCTAACCAGAAGAGGTACACTTCGACTAGTGTCCGAAGAGCAGGCTAACCAGCCCCTCTCGCGCGCCGTTGATGCGCATGATATATCGCCGCACGGGGGCGGCGGCCTGGTCGTGCTGGCGGGTGTCGTCCGCGAGAGCCTGAAGGTCCAGCGTGGCGCAGCGCCGTTCGATCTCGTCCACGAACTCTGGGGGCCAAGCCTGCCCCTCGGTCACATCGGCCGCCACTGGCCAGCGGCCCGCCGCGTCAAGCAGCGGTCGCAGCCACTTGTAGAGCGCCCGCCCGGCCACGTAGCGGCGCGCGTCGTCGCCGCTCCGAGCTTGTTCGAGCAGCTCGCGCGCACCGCGTACGTCCCCGCGGAAAAGCCGCCCCTGCGCGATGCCCAGCCGATCCCAAGGATCCCCGGGATCGGAGTTCGTCTCGGCGAGCGTGTGAAAATGCTGGGGATCGACGCGGGCGGCGGCGAGCCAGGCCGCGGCCCGGACATAGCCGCTGGGATCCGTGTCGATGACGGTCTCGACGGCGGCGAAGTAACGCCGGTCGGCAAGGTTTCCGAGGGCATAGACATAGGCCTCGCGCACGCCGGCGTCGGGCTCGCCCCCCAGCACGCCCCGAACCATGAGCTCTTCCAGCTCCGGAATGGGCCGCTCGATCGCCGCCCAGGCGGCCCGCTTGCGCTGCTCGCGATCAGGGGATTGCATCTGACGACGCAGCTCACTTCGGAGTCGGAGCGTGCGAACGTGCCTGGTCTCATCGGGGAACAGCACCGACAGGATCATCGCGACGGCGAGCACACCGCCGACCCCAATTGCCCATCGCTTACCGCGTGTCATAAATGCGACCGTCTCTCCTTGCGGGCCACGCCGAGACTCGGTTGAATTGCCCGGCGGGCATACCGGCGGTAAACTACCGCCGGATCGGTGGTTTTGTAAACGGATACCCGCAATGCCCAACGTGATTTCCGCAAAGCTGGAAGCCGGGCCGCACCGCTTCGCGCTGGTGGTCGCCCGCTTTAACGACTTCATCACCAGCCGGCTGGTTGAAGGGGCCCTCGATGCCCTCGTCCGTCACGGTGCCGAACGCGACAACATCACCCAGGTCTGGGTCCCCGGCTCGTTCGAACTGCCGCTGGCGGCGCAGAAGCTGGCCCGCTCGGGGGATTACGCGGCGGTGATCTGCCTCGGCTGCCTGATCCGCGGCCAAACGCCACACTTCCAGTACATCGCCAGCGAATGCACTAAGGGCATCGCACAGGTCGCGCTGGAGACCGGGGTGCCGGTCACGTTCGGCGTGATCACGGCGGACTCGCTGGAACAGGCGATCGACCGCGCGGGAACGAAGGCTGGGAACAAGGGGGCCGACGCCGCCCTGGCGGCGGTGGAAATGGTGAACCTGTTGGCGGCGTTGTAGGACGGGGTCCGGGCGAAATCCAGCTTGAAACGACGGCAAGAGCAATATCCGGTCAAGAGACGCTCGCAGGCGCGCATGCTCGCGTTGCAGGCACTCTGTGCTTTCGAAGCGGTCGGCGGCCAGTTCATCGAGCAGCTCGATTACTTTTTCCACGACGAATGCGCCTTGGCCGATCTCGAGATTGAGCTGCCGCCGCCTGATGAGTTGCTGCGTTTCGCGCGCCGCCTGGCGCTCGGCACCTGGGCGCAGCGGGAGGTGCTGAACGACAAGCTCTCCCGCACCGCCGCCCACTGGAGCCTGGCGCGCATGACGCCGGTCGATCGCAACGTGCTTCGATTGGGTTTGTACGAGCTGCTCGAGCATCCCGAGACGCCCCCGCAGGTCGTGATCAACGAAGCGATCGAGCTGGCCCGGCGCTTCGGCGATGCGGACTCGCCGGCGTTTGTGAACGGCGTGCTCGACGCGATTCGGCGCTCCGCCGTCGAGGCGGCCGGCGCACGTGAAGATGACCCGGCCGACTCGCAGACCAATAACAAAACGGATGACGTCGATGGGCTTGCTTGACCGATTCAGGAAGGGGCTCAGCCGAACGCGGGACAAGCTCGTCACCGGGCTGCGCGGCGTGCTGTCCGTCGGTCGAAAGATCGACGAGGCGCTGCTCGATGAGCTGGCCGACGCGATGCTGGTGGGCGACATGGGCCCCCGGGCGGTCATGGCGCTCCAGGATGAAATCCGCGACGCCTGGAAAGCCGGA